>JAZQZA010000001.1:0-8527 GCA_045633765.1 Tidjanibacter sp.
AGCAATACATAGATGGGGAATACGGGAGGAGTGTTGTACATCGAGTTGTTGTCGGTGTGGGTTTTGGGGTGAACCATGCTGGGTACGTTGCGAACAACTTTCTCCAACATATCGTCGCGGATGATAACGAAGGTTACACCAGCGGGAGCGAGGTTCTTCTGTGCACCACCATAGATGATAGCATATTTCGAAACATCAACGGGGTGGCTCAGGATGTCCGAGCTCATATCGCAGATGTGAGGAATAGGCGAGTCGATGTCGATGTGATTCTCGGTACCGTAGATGGTGTTGTTCATACAGGTGTAGAGGTAGTCACAGTCGGTAGGAATGGTGTAGTTCTTGGGAATCTGGGTGAAGTTGCTCTCCTCACCGCTTGCGATAACCTCAACCTCGCCGAAGAGTTTAGCCTCTTTGATGGCCTTCTTGGTCCATACGCCGGTGTTTACATAAGCGGCTTTGGTGCCAAGGAAGTTGTAGGGAATCTGGAAGAACTGGGTGCTTGCGCCACCACCAACGAAGAAAATCTGATAGTTGTCAGGAATCTCCAAGAGCTCGCGGAAGAGGGCTTTAGCCTCGTCCATAACTGCGTCGAAATCTTTAGTACGGTGCGAAATCGAGAGGATCGAAAGACCGCTACCATTGAAATCCAAAACAGCCTCGGCTGCTTTTTTGATTACTACTTCGGGCAAAACCGAAGGACCTGCATTGAAATTGTGCTTTACCATTTTGTTTTGATTAGGTTAAAAAGTTAGTATTGTGTTGCAATATTTGTTCAATCATAGATTGCATCCGCAAATATACGCCATATTTTAGAGTAAAACAACACATTCTCTCTTTATTTTTGTCCTATAGTAAGAAAAAATGCCCTATATTTGCAGGATAGAATCAACCCATTTGAAATGATAAAGTCAATGACAGGTTTCGGTAAGTCCGAAATCACCACTTCAGAACGAAAAATCACTGTCGAAACGCGCTCCCTGAACGGTAAGCAGCTGGACCTTTCGGTGAAGCTTCCTGCGCGCTATCGCCAATTGGAATATGAGATAAGAAACCGCGCGGCCAAGGTGCTCCAGAGGGGTAAGGCCGATATGTTCATCACGGTTGAAAATACCTCCGCAAAAGCTACTTCGGCAAGCATAAACTCCGAACTCTTTGGTCTGTATGCGAGGCAGATGCAGGAGTTGGCACAGAAGAGCGGAATGCGCTCGTGTGGCGAGATGGATGCGGCAATTCTCTCGTCCGTTATGCGTATGCCCGAGGTGGTGTCGTGTGAGGTGGATGCTGTGAGCGACGAGGAGGGTGCTGCTCTTCTGAAGGCTGTGGATGAGGCTCTTGCGGCCCACGATAAGTTCCGTGAGCAGGAGGGTGCTGTGCTTATCGCCGACCTTTTGCATCGTGTGGACCTGATTCAGGACTACAAGCAGAGCGTCATTCCCTTTGAGGTGCGCCGCACAGAGGTCATCAAGCAGCGTATCCTCGACCAGCTCTCCCAGCTGGCTGTTGCCTACGATGCAAATCGCCTCGAGCAGGAGATGATTTTCTACCTCGAGAAGCTCGATATTACCGAGGAGAAGGTGCGTCTTGACAAGCATTGCGACTACTTCCGAGAGGTGGCCTCGGGTGAGGATAATGTTGGACGAAAACTCGGTTTTGTGGCGCAGGAAATGGGCCGCGAAATCAACACTATGGGCTCCAAGGCAAATGACTCCGAAATCCAGATTTTGGTAGTTAAAATGAAGGATGAACTTGAGAAGATTAAAGAACAAGTACTCAATATTTTATAAATGGGCAAACTGATTATATTTTCTGCCCCCTCGGGCTCTGGTAAGACCACCATTGTACACCGCTTGATGAAGGTGGTCGAAGGGTTGGAATTTTCCGTTTCGGCGACCTCGCGTGCGCCCCGTGGAGCAGAGCAAAATGGCAAGGATTACTACTTCCTTTCCGCTGAGGAGTTCGATGGCAAGATTGCCGAGGATGCCTTTGTGGAGTGGGAGGAGGTATATGCCGGTACCAAGTATGGAACTCTGCGTAGCGAGCTGGAGCGCATTTGGGCAAAGGGTAATACTATTCTCTTCGATGTGGATGTGAAGGGTGGCGTTAGGCTCAAGAGTATCTTCGGCGACGATGCACTCTCCATCTTTGTTATGCCCCCCTCGATTGAGGAGTTGCGCAACAGGCTTGTCGGACGAGCTACGGATTCGCCCGAGAAGATTAAACAGCGCATTGCCAAGGCGGGCGAGGAGTTGGAGTATGCCGAGCAGTTTGACCAAGTTATCGTGAATGATGACCTGGAGGAGGCTGTCGAGGCCGTGCGTCGAGCAGTGACCGACTTTATTGCAAAATAATACTCCCAATGGCAGTTACGGCTCTCTACTTCGGCTCGTTTAATCCTCTGCATAAAGGACACCTTGCGGTGGCTGAATATGTTGTGCGAGAGGGATTTGCCGATGAGGTGTGGCTGGTGGTGTCGCCCCAAAATCCCCACAAGGAGGCGGCAGGGCTTGCCCCCGAGGAGCATCGCTTGGAGATGGCTCGCAGGGCTGTGAGTGACGTGGTGGGGGTGAGCGTGTGTGATGTTGAGTTTTCGATGGGGAGGCCGTCATACACAATTCGAACCATTGACCGATTGAGGGAATTCTATCCCGACAGGGAGTTTGCGCTTCTTGGGGGTGGCGATGTGGCCCAGACGATTCACTCGTGGCGCGAGGGCGAAAGGCTCGTGGCGGAGAATAGAATCCTTATCTATCCGCGAGATGAGTATGATAGCTTCCCGAAGCCGTTTGTGATGCTCACAGGTGCCCCACGGCTGAACATATCCTCAACCCAAGTGAGAAGACTCATTGCCGACGGAGGGGAGTGGGAGAGTGAGGTGCCCGAAGTGGTCGTCAAATATATTAAGGAACATAGATTATATAACTATATGGAACAGCAAATCGAAAAGGAGTTGGCTCTGGGTAAGGAGGCATTTGCGCGTAGCGATTTCGGCGCTGCAAAGAATCACTTTGGAGCCGTTTTGCGCCTCGATGAGAAGAATGTGGAGGCCGAGCAGTGGCTCGATATGATTGAGGAGATTCTTGTATTTCGCCACAAAGATTACTATAACCCATAGAGATTAAATACTTTACAATGAGAAATATAGCACTACTTGCCGGAGGTAACTCCTCCGAGCGTGAGATTGCGCTCCAGAGCGCAGCACAGGTGGCCGAGGCCTTCGATAAAGAGCTCTACAATGTTTGGCTCATTGATGTCCACGGACGCTCTTTCACCTACCGCAATGAAAAGGGTGAGTATCAGATGGACCTCAATGATTTTTCGCTTACCGTAGAGGGCCAAAAGATTGAATTTGAGTATGCTTATGTGATGATTCACGGCACTCCCGGCGAGGATGGCCACATTCAGGGCTATCTGGAGATGATGGGCATTCCCTTCTCGTCGTGCGATATGGTGTCGTCGGTCATCACCTTCGATAAGGTGACAACAAAGAGGACAGTGGCCGATACGGGTGTGAAACTCGCAAAGGGTATTCTCCTGCGTGAGGAGGATTGGATTGCGCCCGAGGCTATTGTTGCAGAGCTTGGCCTCCCTCTGTTTGTGAAACCCAATGCAAGTGGCAGTAGCTGTGGCGTAACGAAGGTTAAGAGCGCCGAGGAGCTGCCCGAGGCAATCTTCAAGGCCTTCGACGAGAGCCCCGAGGTGTTGGTGGAGGAGTTTATTGCAGGCAGGGAGATGGCTTGCGGTGTGCTTGTGACCTCCGAGAAGGAGTATCTTTTCCCCATTACCGAGGTGGTTGCCAAAAATGAGTTCTTCGACTATGAGGCAAAATATACTGCGGGTATGAGCGACGAGATTACTCCCGCCGATATCGCCCCCGAGACTGCCGATCTGCTCCACGAAATGACGCTCGCTGCCTATAAGGCGTGCCGTTGTAAGGGACTTGCAAGGGTGGATTTCATCGTTACTCCCGAGGGTGAGCCCTATATGATTGAGATAAACACCATTCCCGGAATGAGTGCCGGTAGCATTGTTCCCAAACAAATTAGGGCTGCCGGTATGACGATGACAGAGGTGCTGACACTTGTAATTGAGGATTCGCTATGCAATCAATGATTGAAATAGACGATAAGATTATCGCTACCGATATCCTCACCGAGGAGTTTTGCTGCCCCTTGGATGAGTGTAAAGGGGAGTGCTGCGTGGAGGGTAACGCAGGCGCACCTCTGGAGATTGAGGAGGTCGATATTCTTGAGCAGGAGTACCCCAATTATAAACCATATATGACTCCCGAGGGTATTGAGGTTATTGAGCGCGAGGGTTTTATGTATGTCGATGAGGATGGCGACTACTGCACTCCCTTGGTTAATGATGCCGAGTGTGCCTACTCTGTTGTGGAGAATGGCGTGACGCTGTGCGCCATCGAAAAGGCCTATCGCGACGGTAAAACCTCGTTCAAAAAGCCCATTTCGTGCCACCTCTATCCAATCCGAGTGAAGAAGTTTTCGCACGGCTTCTATGGCCTCAATCTTCACCGATGGGATATTTGCCGCTGTGCTTTTGCGTGTGGCAAACGAAATGGTGTAAAACTCTATCGTGCCCTCGAAGAGCCTCTTGTAAGGTGCTTCGGCGAAGAGTTCTATGCCCAACTTTGCGAGGCGGCCGAGATGTTGACTAACGAAAACGAATAAATGTTTAAGAAGGAGAGAGTATGAAAAGGATTGTAAGGTTGATTGTCTTGATTGTGGGGATTTGTGGTGTGAGTGTGCCTGCCGTTGCGCAGCGTACATTCAAGACCGATGATCTTCCCTCACACCCCATTGACACAATCGATACCTACCATCCCGAGGCAAAACTCATCCTCTATACAAATAACACCTACAAATACTACTTCCCCAACTACGATAAGCTGGTGGATACTCCTGTTTTCAAAGATCATTGGGTACAAAATCAGGTGTTTGCCTACTCCAGCATAAGCCTTGCGAGTCTGCCCGAGAGTGTAGAGTTGGAGCTAGTTAAGGATTTGAAAGGTTACCACAAACCCACAAATGGCAAAGTCTCCTCGCGCTATGGCCCTCGCAGAAGAGGAATACACAAGGGTATTGATGTCTGCCTAACGGTGGGAGAACCCATCTATGCGGTGTTTGAGGGTCGCGTGCGCCACGCCAAATACAACAGTGGCGGCTATGGCAATCTGGTGATTATTCGCCACCCCAACGGTCTGGAAACCTACTATGGCCACTTGTGTCAACTCAATGTCAAGGTTAATGATTATGTGGTTGCAGGTCAGGTGATTGGCTATGGCGGTAATACGGGGCGCAGCAGTGGTCCCCATCTCCATTTTGAGGTGCGCTACTGTGACCACGCTTTTGACCCCGAGAGGATAATCGACTTTTCAACCGGTGAGCTCAAATGGCAGACCTTTGTGCTCAATAAAAAGTATTTCAATGCCCGCTCGAGAGCCAGCGATTCACCCGAAGAGGAGCAGATAGAGGATAAGATTATCGGCGAGAATGGCGAGCCTCTCTCCTCGGAGCAGATTGTCGAAAATCTTGGCGGTGAGGTTATTGATGGCGGTCAGGAGGGGGCGTGTGAGCAGCAAACACCTTCGTCAGGCGAGGCGGCAACCACTGATAATCTGGAGATGAAGGCCGATTCGAAGGCACCCGTTACCCCCACACAGGGAGGTACCTCGACCTCCTCCACCGAGGCGCCCAAAGCTCCAGAGCCCGTATATCATAAGGTGGTCGGTGGCGAAACCCTCTATGGTATTGCTCGCAAGTATGGAACAACGGTGGATAAGATTTGCCGCCTGAATAATATGAAGAGCTCGGACACTCTGCGTATTGGCAAGAAGCTGCGAGTGAAGTAATTGGGAGTGGTGATAGGATACAGTTAAGGCGACCCTTTGGGCCGCCTTTTTTATGCCTTTGAATGGGGTGGGAGGGCTACTTTGAATAATCCCTCTCGCCGAAAATCATTGAGCCGATTCGCACCATTGTGCTGCCACACTCGATGGCCTCTTCGTAGTCGGAAGTCATACCCATAGAGATGATGTCGAACTCGTGGCCGAAGTCTGCCTGTAGCTCGTCGAAAAGGGCGCGCAAGGTGCGGAACTCGCTCTTGTTGAGCTCGATGTCGTCGGTGAGGGTGCCGATTGTCATCAATCCACGAGGGCGCACAAAGGGGAGTTGGGCCATAGCACCGCCTGCTAAAAACTCCTTCAGCTCGGCTACATCCCAACCACTTTTGGTCTCATCCTCGGCAAGGTGCACCTCGAAGAGGAAATCTATTGTGCGGCCACTCTTCTCGGCCTGACGGTTTATCTCAATGAGTAGTTTGTGGCTATCTACGGAGTGGATGAGCTTTACAAAGGGGGCAATCATCTTCACCTTGTTGGTCTGAAGATGACCGATCATATGCCAATGAATGTCGGAGGGTAGTTGGGCGTATTTGGCAGCAAGTTCCTGTGGGCGACTCTCGCCAAAGATGCGTTGGCCTGCCTCGTAGGCCTCCATAATGGCCTCGGCGGGGTGGAATTTCGACACTGCCACAAGCGTAACACCTTTGGGAAGGGTTGTGTGTAAATGCTCTATTTGTTGTTTGATGGACATTTTGATAGTTGTTTGTTTGGCAAATTTATATATAATTTTGTATATTTGTTGTCCGACAGGAAGAAACTAAACAAATTTAATACTAATAGCATATGAACAAAAAACTTTTTGCAACAATTTTGATTTCTGTGATGGCTTGGGGCAGCGCACTGGCTTGTACCAACCTCATCGTTACCCGAGGTGCGTCGACCGATGGCTCCAATATGGTATCCTACGCAGCCGACTCCCACCAGCTCTATGGCGCACTCTACCACACACCAGCAGGTAAGTTTGGCAAGAACGCTATGTTGAGCGTATATGAGTGGGACACAAGCCGCTACTTGGGCGACATTCCTCAGGTTGCACAGACCTACTCGACAATCGGTAATATGAACGAGTATCAGCTCATCATTGGCGAGACTACCTATGGTGGCCGCAGTGAGCTCGAGGATCCAGAAGGTCGCATCGACTACGGCTCGCTCATCTACATCACCCTTCAGAGGGCAAAGACCGCACGCGAGGCTATTGACACTATCGTGGAGTTGGCCAACACTCACGGCTATGCATCGAGTGGTGAGAGCTTTACGATTGCCGACAAGGATGAGATTTGGATTATGGAGCTCATTGGTAAGGGCCCTGGTCGCAAGGGTATTGTATGGGTGGCTCGCCGCATTCCCGATGGTTGCATCTCTGCACACGCCAACCACGCACGAATTACCACCTTCCCCAAAAATGACCCCGAGAATTGCCTCTACGCAGAGGATGTAATCTCGTTTGCACGCGAGATGGGTTACTACAATGGTTCGGACGAGGATTTTAGCTTCTCGGACACCTATGCTCCTCTGGATTTCAGCGCAATGCGCGGTTGCGAGGCGAGGGTTTGGAGCTTCTTCCGCCGTTTTGCCGATGGTATGGATGTTTATGAGGACTACGCACTTGGTCACAATCCTAAAAACCGTATGCCCTTGTGGGTGAAACCCAACCGCAAACTCTCTCCCAAGGATGTGTTCGATATGATGCGTGACCACTACGAGGGTACCGTTATGGATATGACTACCGACATCGGCGCAGGTGGTAGCAAACTTCCCTACCGCTGGCGTCCTATGGGCTTCGAGGTTGATGGCCAGGAGTATGTTCAGGAGAGGGCTATCGCTACCCAGCAGACCGGCTTCTGGTTTGTTGCACAGGCTCGTAAGGATCTTCCCGATCCTGTAGGCGGTATCATCTGGTTTGGTACAGACGATGCAGCAACCTCGCCCCTGACCCCCATCTACTGCGGCTCGACCAAGGTGCCCGTATGCTTGAGCCAGAGCACCGGCGACATCCTCAACTACGACGAGAGAGCAATGTTCTGGATTACCAACCGCATCGCTCAGTTTGCCTACCTCCGCTATGACTACATCGGTGGTGAGGTGCGCAAGGTGATTGACGAGTGGGAGAATGCCAAACTCGCAGAGGTGGCCGAGATGGATGCGAAATTCTCCAGCCTTGGCAACGAGAAGAAGATGAAAAATGCTGTTACCAAATACTCGGTTAACACCGCGCAGGAGCTTTGGAAGAAATGGTCCAATTTGGACAACTACCTGATGGTTAAGTATATCGACGGTAACATCAAAAAACAGGACGAGAGTGGTAAGTTCCTCAACAATGGTCACCACCCCTCGCAGCCCGCATTCCCTTCGCAGCCCGGCTACTCGGAGAAGTTCCTCCGTGCTATTGCCGAGGATAACGAGGTCCTTGAGGTTGTGAAATAGTTAGCCCAAGTGGAATATAACCTAAAATTGCTATAGAACAATGAGATATGATATTGTAATTATCGGTAGCGGCCCTGGTGGCCACGTTGCCGCTTTCAAGGCCGCCAAGAAGGGTAAAAAGGTGGCCGTTGTGGAGAAGGCTGAGCTCGGAGGCGTCTGCCTTAATTGGGGTTGCATCCCCACCAA
>JAZQZA010000002.1:0-3156 GCA_045633765.1 Tidjanibacter sp.
TTTTTAGTTAGTTACTAGTAGATAGTAACTGACAGACCCCTCTGCCCTTCGGGCACCTCCCCTAACTTAGGAGAGCAATTCCCCAATAACCACAAAAAAATGCATATAAACGAGTGTATTTTAGGCGCACAAGAAAACCACCTCCGCAGTTTACTAAGCGTAAATGAGGAGGTGGTTTATCGCAGTGCAACGACAAAATCGCCGATTATATGCGTTTTTTTATTTCTTGGGTTTTGGTGCAAGCATCATCGTCATACGCTTACCCTCCAACTTGGGCATCATCTCCACTTTGCCATACTCCTCGAGGTCGGTGGCAAAACGAAGCAGAAGAATCTGTCCCTGCTCGCTGAAGACAATCGAACGACCGCGGAAGAAGACATAAGCCTTCACCTTGGCGCCCTCCTGAAGGAAGTTCTGGGCGTGGCGCAACTTGAAGTTGTAGTCGTGGTCGTCGGTCTGGGGGCCGAATCGTATCTCCTTGATTACCACTTTAGTCTGCTTCGCCTTAATCTCCTTTGCCTTCTTTTTCTGCTGATAGAGGAACTTCTGGTAGTCGGCAATGCGACATACGGGAGGATCCGCCTTGGGCGAAATCTCGATAAGGTCCATCTCCATCTGGTCGGCCAGCGCGAGAGCCTCGCGGA
Source organism: Tidjanibacter sp. (assembly GCA_045633765.1). GTDB lineage: Bacteria > Bacteroidota > Bacteroidia > Bacteroidales > Rikenellaceae > Tidjanibacter. Next base: position 645 of record JAZQZA010000002.1, read on the forward strand.
TGGTCATAACCTGTGCGCCCTCAATCTCGTCGCTCACAACCCTCACCTGGGGTGCGGTAATCTGCGAGTTGATGCGGTGCTCGCCCTGCTGCTGTTTGCCTTGTGGGCCCTGCTGTGGGCGGGGCTTGGGAGGATAGGTTGGTTTTGGTCTGTAAGGTACTGCCATTCGTTTTTTGTATGTGTTAGACTTCTATTGATTGTCAATCTCTGCGGCCACAAGACCCTTAATCATCTCGGCAAAAGCATCGGCGGTCATCTGACCCTTATCGCCCACGCCCTGCTGACGAACAGACACAAGGCCCTCGCTCTCCTCCTTCTCACCAACGATGAGCAGGAAGGGGATGCGCTTGAGCTCATTGTCGCGTATCTTACGGCCAATCTTCTCGTTACGCAGGTCTATCTCACTGCGAATATCGCAATTATTTAGATATTTCGAAACTTTTTCTGCATAATCGTTGAATTTTTCACTAATGGGCAGAACAACACACTGTGCGGGCGAGAGCCACAAGGGGAACTTGCCGCCGGTGTGCTCCAAGAGCACTGCCACAAACCTCTCCATCGAGCCGAAGGGGGCGCGGTGAATCATAATGGGGCGGTGGGGCTTATCGTCGGCACCGGTGTAGGTCAAATCGAACCTCTCGGGGAGGTTGTAGTCAACCTGGATGGTACCGAGCTGCCACTTGCGACCGATAGCGTCCTTGACCATAAAGTCGAGCTTGGGACCATAGAAGGCTGCCTCGCCGTACTCAACAACGGTCTTGAGGCCCTTCTCCTCGGAGGCCTTGATGATGGCCTGCTCGGCGCGCTCCCAGTTCTCGTCGGAGCCGATATATTTCTCCTTATTGTTGGGGTCGCGGAGCGAAATCTGCGCGGTGAACTCGTCGAACTTGAGGGTCTTGAAGATGTAGAGCACGATGTCGATAACATTCTCAAACTCCTCCAAGAGCTGGTCGGGGCGCACAAAGAGGTGGGCGTCATCCTGGGTGAAGCCCCTCACACGGGTAAGACCGTGGAGCTCACCACTCTGCTCATAGCGATATACGGTACCAAACTCCGCAAAGCGCAAGGGAAGATCCTTATAGGAGCGGGGTTTGAACTTGAAAATCTCGCAGTGGTGGGGGCAGTTCATAGGTTTCAGCAGGAACTCCTCGCCCTCATAGGGGGTGTGGATGGGCTGGAACGAATCCTTGCCATATTTTGCATAGTGGCCCGAGGTCACATAGAGCTCCTTCTGGCCAATGTGGGGAGTGATAACCTGCTCATAGCCATACTTCTTCTGAACGGCACGGAGGAAGTTCTCCAGGCGGCCCCTCAACTCTGCACCCTTGGGTAGCCACAAAGGCAGACCCTGACCTACCCTCTGCGAGAAGGTGAAGAGCTCAAGCTCCTTGCCGAGTTTGCGGTGGTCGCGCTTCTTGGCCTCCTCAATCATTGCCAGGTGCTCGTCGAGCATAGCCTTCTTGGGGAACGACACACCGTAGATACGGGTGAGCATCTTATTTTTCTCATCGCCACGCCAGTAGGCACCTGCAATGCTGGTGAGCTTAATAGCCTTAATATAACCCGTATTGGGCAAGTGGGGACCACGGCAGAGGTCCGTGAAAGCGCCATTGGAGTAGAAGCTGATGGTGCCATCCTCAAGTGCCTCAATAAGCTCCACTTTATACTGATCACCCTTGGCCTTGAAGGTTGCCAGAGCCTCCTCCTTGGGCACCTCGCGGCGCACAACAGGCTCTTTGGTGCGAGCCAGCTCCTCCATCTTCTTCTCGATCTTCTGGAGATCGGCCTCGGTGATGGGGGTGGGCGAATCTACATCATAGTAAAAACCGTTCTCAATGCTGGGGCCGATACCGAACTTAATACCGGGGTAGAGGTTCTCCAAAGCCTCGGCCAGCAGGTGCGACGAGGTGTGCCAGAAAGTGCGGCGGCCTTCCTCATCCTCCCATTTGTTGAGTTTAATAGTTGCATCGGCATTGATGGGCGCCAGAAGGTCCACTACCACATCATTGACCGTTGCGGACAAGACATCAGCAGCCAAACGCGAACTGATACCCTCTGCAATCTGCATCGCAGTTGTTCCCTTGGCATACTCACGAACGCTGCCATCAGGGAAAGTAATTTTGATTTGTTCCATAATTTTTAGTTAATGTTTGTGGGGCACCGCAATACGACCTGCAGCCTACCGCCCCAATTATCTTTTTTATATCGTATTTTTTCTTTAGCTATCAGTTGTCAGTTATCAGTCGCCAACTTTCAATTTTCAACTTTCAACTTTCAACTCCTTTATGTCTTTGGCATCCCTATCGCGGCCACCCCTCTCGCGCACAATATGTTTCAGGGGGTTGGCAGCATACTCGGCCTCCCTCTCGCGCGAGCGGTAGATGTCCAGGGCCATATAAATCGCATTACGCATAGAGCTCTCATCGGCCACACCCTTGCCCGCTATATCGTAGCCCACACCGTGCTCGGGCGAGGTGCCCACAACCTCCAGGCTGGTCGTACCATACACGCC
>JAZQZA010000003.1:0-26360 GCA_045633765.1 Tidjanibacter sp.
GCCGACGGCAAGTGGGAGAACTGGTACCGCCTTATCTACCCCATCGACTTCGACCCCACAAAGAAATATCCCGCCATCGTCTATGTCTATGGCGGCCCCCACAGCCAGATGGTCAACAACTCCTTCCAGGCCAACCTGCGCCGCTGGGAGATGTATATGGCCCAGAGGGGTTATGTGGTCTTCGTTATGGACAACCGCGGCACTCTGTGGCACGGGGCCGAGTATGAGAAGGCCATCCACCGCCAGTGTGGCAAGGTTGAGATGGAGGACCAAATGAAGGGCGTGGAGTGGCTCACCTCCCACGAGTGGGTGGATGCCGACCGCATCGGCGTACACGGCTGGAGCTATGGCGGCTTTATGACCATCTCGCTGATGACCCACTACCCCGAGGTGTTTAAGGTGGGAGTTGCGGGCGGCCCCGTGATTGATTGGAAGTGGTATGAGGTGATGTATGGCGAGAGGTATATGGATACCCCCGAGCAGAACCCCGAGGGCTACGCCGCCACCTCGCTTATCAATCAGGCCAAGAACCTCAAGGGCAAACTGCTCATCTGCCAGGGCGCCATCGACCCCGTGGTGCTGTGGCAACATAGCCTGAGCTTTGTGAGAGAGTGTGTGGTGAATAATATTCAGGTTGACTACTTCCCCTATCCCCGCCACGAACATAATGTCCTCGGACGCGACCGAGTGCACCTTATGGATAAGGTCACGATGTACTTCGACGACTACCTTAAATAAGATATATAAGGAAACGGCCTCCCGAAAACGGAGGCCGTTTTTGTTTTGTCAAAGAGGGCACAACGGCACCAGCGAGGGCACAACGATGCCAGCGAGGGCACAACGGTGCCGGCGAGTGAGGGTGGTGCCATCCACCGCCTCCCCTTGAAAATAAAAAATGCATAGAGCGGAGGGATTTTGTGCCAAACGAAGGAGCGAGCCCACAGGTGGCAACGGCCACAGCGAGGCACAACGGTGCCAGCGAGTGATGGGAATTCTATCCAACGCCTTACCTTGAAACAAAAAACGCAGAGAAGCGAGTGGATTTTAGGCGCACAAGAAAATCCCCTCCGCCTACAACCCCAAAAAAACGCAGAGAACGAGATGGATGCAAGGCATACAAGAAAGCGGAGTCCGCAGTTTGCTTATCGCAAATGAGGAACTCCGCTTATCGAAGTATAACGAAGCAGACGCTCGTTATATGCGTTTTTTAGTATTCTTGCTTACTCAATCGAACGTAACCATTATAACGCCACTTGGCATTCTCCTCTGCTGCAGCAAAGAGCTCCTCAGCCTCGGCGGGGAACATCTTCTTGAGCGACGAGTAGCGCACCTCATCGGCAAGGAACTTCTGGAACTTGCTCCAATCGGGCTCCTTGGAGTCGAGCTTGAAGGGGTTCTCACCCTTCTCGGCGAGCTCGGGATTGTAGTGCCACAGGTGCCAGTAGCCACACTCGATAGCCTCTTTACCGATGCTGGGCGTGCGGGTCATACCGCCCTTAATGCCGTGGTTGATACAGGGTGCGTAGGCGATGATGAGCGAAGGACCATTGTAGGCCTCGGCCTCACGCAGCACGGTGAGCAGCTGGTTGGGGTTGGCAATCGAAACCTGCGCTACATATACATAGCCGTAGGTCATAGCGATAGCGCCGATATCTTTCTTGCGGATGCGCTTACCTGCCGAAGCGAACTTGGCAACAGCGCCCACGGGAGTCGACTTGGAGGACTGACCACCGGTGTTGGAGTAAACCTCGGTATCGACAATCAGGATGTTCACATCCTCACCCGAAGCCAATACGTGGTCTACACCGCCGAAGCCGATGTCGTAGCCCCAGCCGTCGCCACCGATAATCCACTGCGACTTCTTAACCAAGAGGTCTTTCTGCTCAACGATAGCCTTGCAGGTGTCGCAACCACAAGCCTCGGCCATAGGCAGCAGGCGTGCAGCAACCTCGGCACTTGTAGCGCTCAGGTGGCGGCCGTCAATCCACTCCTGCATAGTAGCCTTGAGCTCTGCGGAGCACTCCTCGCACGAAGCGATAGCCTCGGCCATCTTCGATGCGAGCATATCGCGGCGTTTCTCAACAGCAACCTTCATACCCAGACCAAACTCGGCGTTGTCCTCGAAGAGCGAGTTTGCCCAAGCAGGACCGTGGCCCTTCGAGTTGGTGCAGTAGGGAGTCGAGGGAGCCGAACCCGAGTAGATAGAGGTACAACCCGTAGCGTTGGCAACCATCATCCTATCGCCGAAGAGCTGGGTGATAGTTTTAATATAAGGTGTCTCACCGCAACCTGCACAAGCACCCGAGAACTCAAACAGAGGCTGAGCAAACTGGTTACCCTTGATGGTCTTGGTCTTATCCATAATATCCTCTTTGTAGCCGACCTCCTTGTTCATAAAGTCCCAATTGGCCTGCTCACCCATCTGGCCCTCCAGAGGTTTCATAACAAGTGCCTTGGTCTTCGAGGGGCAAGCGTCAACGCAGTTGCCACAACCGGTACAATCCAGAGGCGAGAGCTGAATGCGGAACTTGTAGCCCTTGGTCTGTGCCATACCGTCACGCAGAGCAACGCCTGCGGGAACTTTGGCAGCCTCCTCCTCGGTCAGAAGGAAGGGACGGATTGCTGCGTGGGGGCAGACAAACGAGCACTGGTTACACTGGATACAGTTCTCCGACACCCACTCGGGCACCTTCACAGCAATACCGCGTTTCTCGTAGGCGGCGGTGCCGTTGTCCCAAGTGCCATCCTCACGGCCATTGAAGGCGCTCACGGGGAGAAGGTCACCCTTGAGGTTGTTGATGGGCTCGCAGATGTTCCTTACGAACTCGGGCTTATCGCAATCCGCACCGCTGCAGCCACACTCGGGCTCGGTGAGGTTTGCCCACTCGGCGGGGATAGCCACCTCGATAACCTCGCCACCCTTATCAACAGCGGCGTAGTTCATCTCCACGATATCCTCACCCTTCTTGCCATAGGACTTGTAGATAGCCTTTTTCATCTCCTCAACAGCCTGCTCGAAGGGAATCACATTCGCAATCTTGAAGAAGGCCGACTGCATAATGGTATTGGTGCGGTTGCCCAGACCAATCTCTGCTGCAATCTTGGTTGCGTTGATGATGTAGAACTTAATCTGTTTCTTAGCCAGGTAGGCTTTCATATGGGTAGGCAGGGTTGCCAGAGTCTGCTCGGCGTCGTGAACGCTGTTCAGCAAGAACGAGCCACCACGCTTGAGGCCCTTCAGTACATCGTACTTATCCACATAGGAAGGAACGTGGCAAGCCACAAAGTCGGGAGTGGTTACCAGGTAGGGCGAGCGGATGGGCTTATCACCAAAGCGCAAGTGCGACGAGGTGTAGCCACCCGACTTCTTCGAGTCGTAGGAGAAGTATGCCTGGCAATATTTGTCGGTAGTACCACCGATAATCTTAATCGAGTTTTTGTTTGCACCCACAGTACCATCGGCGCCCAGACCGTAGAATACAGCCTCGAAAGTACCCTCCTGTGCCATCGAAATCTCCTTACCAACGGGGAGCGAGAGGAAGGTTACATCGTCCTCAATACCAACGGTAAATTGGTTGCGGGGCTCCTCGGCTTTCAGGTTCTCGAATACTGCGAGCATCTGTGCGGGGGTGGTGTCCTTCGACGAAAGACCATAGCGGCCACCGATGATGAGGGGCTTGCACTCTGCGGGGATATCCTTGCACGAAGCGAATGCCTCAACTACATCGAGGTAGAGGGGGCAACCGTTTGCGCCGGGCTCTTTGGTGCGGTCCAGAACGCAGATGCGCTTGGTGCTCTCGGGCAGCACTGCGCCCAAGTATTTCACCGAGAAGGGACGGTAGAGGTGTACGGTAACAACGCCCACCTTCTCGCCCTTGGCCATAAGGTGGTCAACAACCTCCTTGAGGGTCTCGGTAATCGAGCCCATAGCCACGATTACATTCTCGGCATCCTCGGCACCGTAGTAGGTGAAGGGTGCATAGTGACGACCTGTAATGTCGGAAATCTTCTTCATCGCCTCGGCAACAGCATCGGGCACAGCGTCATAGAATTTGTTGCTTGCCTCACGGGTCTGGAAGTAGATATCGGGGTTCTGTGCGGTACCGCGGGTTACGGGGTGCTCGGGGTTGAGAGCCCTTGCGCGGAACTCGGCGAGTGCCTTCTGGTCGAAGAGGGGTTTGAGGCTCTCCATCTCCATCAGCTCCACCTTCTGAATCTCGTGCGAAGTGCGGAAGCCGTCAAAGAAGTGGAGGAAGGGGATGCGCGAGGTGAGCGACACGATGTGTGCCACACCTGCGAGGTCCATCACCTCCTGCACCGACGAGGTTGCAAGCATTGCAAAACCTGTCTGGCGTGCAGCCATAACATCCTGATGGTCGCCGAAAATCGAGAGCGACTGTGCAGCCAGAGCGCGTGCCGAAACGTGGAACACGCCGGGGAGCAACTCGCCTGCAATCTTGTACATATTGGGAATCATCAGCAGCAGACCCTGCGATGCGGTGAAGGTCGAGGTGAGCGCACCTGCCTGCAGAGAGCCGTGAACTGCACCGGCAGCACCTGCCTCCGACTGCATTTCAACAACCTTTACGGTCTCGCCAAAGATGTTTTTCTGACCTGCGGCAGCCCACTCGTCAACGAGCTCTGCCATGGTGGATGAGGGTGTGATGGGGTAGATAGCGGCCACCTCGCTGAACATATAGGCGATGTGGGCAGCTGCGTAGTTACCATCACAGGTAATAAATTTCTTCTGTGCCATATTTTCTTCTAACTATTTTAGTTTTTCTTTTTCGATACCTAACCTGCTAAATTTTAGGGCCTCACGCGTCATTGCAACGAAGAGTTCGGAACACTACCCCAAAATTCATCACGCAAAGATAATAATTTTCGCTAAATTTGTGGAACTTTTGGGCCCATAGAATTACACGCGCGTTGTTATTTCCCTAACAGTATCAGTGTGTTACAAAAATAACAGCACATTTTCGCGGGCCTTTGGGGCTGATTATAAACAACATAGTTTTCGTCCCAAAATCCCCTCTCTCGGCCCATCGGGCCGGATGGAAGAAGTAAAAATTTATATAAATTTAACATAGCAAAATCAAGAATGATTAACTACAAGGAGCACACTCTGGCAAATGGTCTAAGAGTGTTGGTCAATGAGGACGAGTGTTCGGCAATGGCTGCCGTGAACCTACTCTACCGAGTAGGCTCGCGCAATGAGAGCGCCGAGCGCACAGGCTTCGCCCACCTTTTCGAGCACCTTATGTTCCGCGGCACAAAGTATGTGCCCGACTTCGACGGCCCTGTGCAGGAGGTGTGTGGCGAGAACAACGCCTTCACGACTGCCGACTACACCAACTTCTACATCACAACCCCCAAGGACAACTTCGAAACGGCCCTCTGGCTTGAGGCCGACCGTATGACGGGGCTCGACATAACTGCCGAGAAGCTCGCCATCGAAAAGTCGGTAGTGATTGAGGAGTTCAACCAGCGTTTTCTGAATCGCCCCTACGGCGAGCAGTGGCATACGCTGCGCAGTATGGTCTACACCCTTCACCCCTATCGTTGGCCCGTTATCGGCATCACCCCTGACCACATCCGCAACGCTTCGCTGGAGGATGTGAGGGCTTTCTATGAGAGGTTCTACACCCCCTCGAATGCCATTTTGAGTGTTTCGGCTGCCCTTCCTGCCGAGCGCATCTTTGAGGCTGCCGAGAGGTACTTCGGGGCTCTGCCACAGGGAACTGCGCCCGCCTGCGAGCACATCGTGGAGCCCAAGATAACCTCGCCACGACGCCACACCATAGAGTCCAATGTCCCCGCCGACCAGATTACCATCGCCTTCCTTATGGAGGAGCGTGGCGAGAGGGGATACTATCTGTGTGACCTGCTGACGGACCTTTTGGCCGGTGGCGAGTCGGCACGCATCTACCAACACCTTGTGCGCCAGAGGCAGATATTCTCCGCCGCCAATGCCTACATCACCGGCGAGTGTGGCCAGGGTATGTTGATTCTCACAGGCCAAATAACCCCCGGAACTTCGGTGGAGGAGGCCGAGGAGGCACTCTATGGCGAATTGGAACTGCTTGTCAGAGAGCCCGTTGGGGAGTATGAACTGCGCAAGGTGCAGAACAAATTTGAGGCCAACATAACCTTTGGCGAGCTGAATGTGATGAACAAGGCTATGAACCTCGGCTACTACAAAATGCTGGGCGATATGTCCCTGCTCAACGGCGAGATTGAGATTTACCGCTCCATTTCGGCCGAGGAGATCTCCTCCTACATCGAGCAGAACCTCACCCGCAACCAAAGTGCAACACTAATCTACCGCAGCAAGAGATGAAACAACCCGAGATACACCCCATAACCCTGCCCAAGATTCCTCACTATGAGGTCATTACAACCAAGCACGGCACCCCGCTCTACACTCTCCACAACTCCTCACAGGGAGTAGTGAGGGTGAGTTTCGTGTTCCGCGCCGGCACCTCCTATCAGGAGGCCCCCTTTAGTGCCTCAACGGTGGTGAACACCCTCACAGAGGGCACCCAGAACCTCTCGGGAGAGCAGATTGCCGAGGGACTTGACTTTGTCGGCTCCTACTACGACGCCAACATCGACCGCGATTGGGCCGTTGTGACCTTCTGTTCGCTGAAAAAGTTCATCGACCCGACGCTCAGGATTGCCGAGGAGGTCATCCTGCGCCCCACCTTCCCCGAGAGGGAGATTGCCTCCTACTGCGCCAAGCGCAAGGAGCAACTCCACATTCAGCGCAGCAAGCCCGAGCAGCGCTCGCGCGAACTCTTTGGCAAGGCGCTCTTCGGTGAAAACCACCCCTACGGCATCACCTCCTCGGAGGAGGCCTACGACAGGCTCACCCCCGAGATTCTGCGCAAATTTTACCTCTCCCACTACAACGCAGCCAACTCGTTTGCCATCATCTGTGGCGACTTCGGCGACGAGGTGGTGGAGGCAGTAGGGGCCATTCTTGAGGGGCTACCCGAGGGCAAGGCCGCCACGAGGGAGATTCCCCCCATCAGTCCCGTTCCCTTTGCGAGCGAAAAGCTGGAGGGGGCGGTGCAGTCGTCGGTGAAGATTGGCATACCGCTCTTCCCACGCTCCCACCCCGACTTTGTGCCGATGCAGATTTTGGCGACAACTATGGGTGGTTATTTCGGCTCACGCCTTATGCAGAACCTCCGCGAGGAGCACGGCTACACCTACGGCGCCTATGCGGCAATGATAAACCTCGACCAGGCGGGCTACTTTGTGATGAGCGCCGAGGTGGCAGAAGAGCACACCCAAGAGGCTGTCGAAGAGATATTTAACGAGCTGGAGAGAATCGCCACCGAGCCTATTGGGGAGGAGGAACTCGCCATTGTGCGCAAAATCATCGTGGGCGATGTGATGAGAATATTCGATGGCCCCTTTGGCGCCGCCGATGTGACTATCGAGAACATCCAAAACGGAGAGACCAACGACTACACAGAGGGATTTATGGCCAAAGTGGAGGCCATCACACCCGCCGAGTTGCTTGCCGTTGCCAAGCGTCATTTGCAAAAAAACAACTGCACAGTGACGATTATTGGCGGATAGGGGTACATTTTTGAATTATTATTCCTATATTTGTGGTTAGTAACAACCGATTTGGAGTGTAAAACTTATCAAACCTTTATAAAAACTTAACAACTATGAAAAAATTTTTCGCTTTTCTGATGGCTGTAGCCGTGATGATGACCGGCTGTAACGATCCCAAACCCACCCCCGGTCCCGGCCCAGGTCCCAATGACAAACCCGTTACTGAGGAGTTCTATGGTATGACTCTCGACAACGCCGAGGTTATCAACCGTGGTGACTACTACAACAACGGCACCAACAGCTACATTATCAATATGTACAAGATGGATGGTGACGCCGCAAGCCGTATCTTCACCGGTGAGATTATCACTCCCGAGGTAAACGACGGCGTTATTCCCGAGGGTAAATATACCATCGAGGATGGCACTATGGAAGAGGGTGTGTATGACGACACCTTTATGGGTTCGTACTTTATTCGCAACACCGAGGATGGCTACATTATGCTCGTAACCGGTGGTTACTTCGAGGTTAAACACGTTGAGAACGGCTATCAGCTCACCGCTTCGTTCAGCGGTATCGACGCTTTCAGCCAGGAGACCGTTCTTCCCGCCGAGGGTCGCTTCACCGGCGCTCCCACTATGCAGGGCCTCGCAGCTAACAACAACTTCGAGATCTTCACCCCCATCGTAGCACAGGCTGCCTACTTCCCTATGGGCGATGGCACCGCTGTATATGACATTCTCCTTGGCGACCAGGGCGCAGTTGACGGCGTAACCTTCCCCGCACATATGGTAGAGCTTGCTATCGTAGCTGAGGACCTCGGCGCAGAGACTCTGCCCCAGGGTACCTTCGTTGTTGATCCCTTCGGTACCGGCGCTGTTAACACCCAGATCTTCAACGGCTACTTCTGCTTCACCGCAGATGGTCAGGAGATTGAGGATACCGGTTTGAACGGCAAAGTAACCATCAAGGCTCTCGGCGAGGGCAAATATAGCATTGAGGCTATCTCGTTCGGTGCCCTGAATGGCTACAAGCAGAAATATAGCGGTCCTGTTTACCTCTCCGACGGTTCGATCCAGGGCGTTGAGTTCGACGCTGCACAGGCCAACTTCCAGGGTGAGTATGAGGGCAACACCTGGTGGGTTCTCTTCCTGATTGATCAGGCAGGCGACAGCATCTATCAGATGTATGTAAACACCCCCGCAGACAACACCGCAGCTGCCGGTCTTCCCAGCGGTACCTACGCTATTGCCGACACTATGGAGCCTTTCACCATCGACGCAGGTTATGTTGATGATGAGGGCTACGCAAACGGCTCTCTCATTGTCAACCTCGAGCAGACCTCTGTTAAAGACCTTATCACCAGCGGTGAGGTGAACATCACCAACAATGGTGACGGCACCTACGCTATCGATTTGGCAGTTGGCACCTATCTGGGCGAGAATCTTGCTGGTAGCTTTACCGGCAAAGTAAATATCGTCGACGACTCCGAAGGCGGCAGCCAGGGTGGCGGCAACGAAGGCGGCGGCAACGAGAGCGACGCATTCGCAACCAACATCGAGACGGTAGAGATGTACTTCCTTGGCCTTGGCGAGTGGGTTGTATATCTGAACGATTTGAGCTTCAATGGTGGTACGGGCGTAAGCTTTATGCTTGACACCTATCAGGCAGAGGACGCAACCTTCGCACAGGGTCTTGCAACCGGCACCTACACCTTCGCAGACACCTACGAGGCTTGCACCATCTGGCCCGGTGGCGTAGATGCAGATGGTTACCTCGAGGGTTCGTTGGCACTGACCGGCAACCAGCAGCAGGCTTACGATTACTTGGATAAGGGTAGTATGAATGTTACCAACAATGGTGACGGTACCTACGCATTCGAGTTCTTGTTCGAGGGTAGCAGGTATGCTTTCGCAGGTTCCTACAACGGCGCTGTTACCGCTGTTGACGCAACCCAGGAGGGTGTTGCTCCCGCAAAAGCCCCCGCAAAGAAGGCTTCGATGTTCAAATCGAACTGCAAAAACACCAACTCGAACCTCCGTCTCAACACTATGATGAGCAGCAGGTTCAGCGTAAAATAAAAGATCGTAAGATTTTATAAAACGCAAGAGCGTTGCCCCCGTATGGGAGCAACGCTCTCTTTTTATACCGACCTTCCGCAGAGGCTACTGCTCCACAAGGATTACATCCGACAGGTCGTAGCCTCGCTCACGCAAGCGCCCAAAGATGCCATCGAGGGTGGAGGGGTCCATTGTTGGGGTACGCGAGAGAATCCACAGGTAGCCCTCGCCGCTGCCACCAACCACCGAGTAGGAGTAGTCGGGGCCAATCTCCAACACATTGTATTGGGCAGGGAAGAGGAAGAAGGTAACTTTCAGTTGTCCGGGGTTGTCGGTGGTCGTCGCCTTTCCCTTTGTGACCTTCAGTTTTCCCTTTTTGATGCCCTCGTTGCGCACCTCAATCTTCCCGTCGGGCAGGAGCGTATAGGTGGCCTTCACGTGGCTCATCCCCTTCTCGAAGAAGTGGGGTTTGCGGGCAATCTCATACCACACACCCTTGTAGCGGTCCAAATCGAGGGAGGTGACTGTGGAGTTATCGAATTTCTTGGGAGGATGGGCCGAGGAGGATGTAGCGTAGAGCAGAAGCGAGAGGCCGCCCAGAATCATTGCAATCGAAATAATCATCTTTGTACTCATTGTTTTAGAGATTAATGGTGAATGTATCTGCTCTCCAAGCCGCTCAAAATGGGTGCCACGCACAGAAAGAGGCAAAAATTTTGCTGCTCTCGGCAAAAAATCGTACCTTCGCACAGATAAAACAAACAACTCAATGACACTACTCTACGACAATTTCATCTTTGGTCCCGTGCGTTCCCGCCGCCTTGGCCTCTCGCTCGGCATCAACCTGCTACCCATCGACTGCAAGCTCTGCTCGTTCAACTGCATCTACTGTGAGTGTGGATGGACCCTCGGAGGCCAGAAACCCCGCTTCAACGATAAAGGGGCGGTGCTCACAATGCTCGAGAGCGTGCTCGACCAGATGGTTAAAGATGGCACACCTCCCGATGTGCTCACCTTTGCGGGCAATGGCGAGCCCACTATGCACCCCGACTTCGAGGAGATTGTCGATGGTGTCATCGCTCTGCGCGACAGACTCTGCCCCGCAGCCAAGGTGTCGGTGCTCTCCAATGCCACAATGCTCCACCGCGAAAGCGTCAGGCGAGCACTCCAGAGGGTGGACAACCCCATTCTCAAGCTCGACTCGGCCTTCGACAAGACTGTGGAGCTCATCGACAAGCCCCTCGGACACTACTCCGTTGGGGATGTGGTGGAGAATATGAAGCTCTTTGGCGGCGAGTGCATCATCCAGACGATGTTCCTCCGTGGCGAGTTTGAGGGCCAGAGGGTCGATAACACCACCGAGGAGGAGGTTGCCGCGTGGCTCAAACTCGTGGAGGAAGTTGCCCCCCGCAGCGTTATGGTCTACACCATCGACCGCGACACCCCTGCCCCCAACCTCGAAAAGGTCTCCGTCGAGGAGCTCCGAGCCATCGGCGAGAGGGTAAAGGCGCTCGGCATTGAGTGCAGTGTTGCAGGATAGTTTCAGGGAAGAAAAAGGAATGATTACCACCGAACAAATAAAGGACCTTGCCACGCGAAGAGATGACCTCTATCGCTACCTCGCCATTGAGGACAGACGCATAGCCCACGAGGAAGAGCAGCTCAAAACAACCGCTCCCGACTTCTGGGACCGCCCCGAGGAGGCCGAAAAACAGCTCAAAAAGGTCGCCGTGCTCAAGAGTTGGATTGACGACTACGAGGCGCTGGCGGCTCTGGTTGACGACCTTGAGGTGATGGCCGACTTCGTCAAGGAGGGGGGTGCCACCGAGGAGGAGCTCGCCAGCCACTACGCCAAAACACTCGCCGCCACCGAGGCACTCGAGATGCGCAATATGCTGCGTAGCGAGGAGGATAAGCTCGGTGCGATTGTGGATATCAACTCGGGCGCAGGTGGCACCGAGAGCCTCGATTGGGCCTCGATGCTCCTGAGGATGTACACCCGCTGGGGCGAGCGCAACGGCTTCAAGGTGAGGGTGCAGGACTTCCAGGCAGGTGAGGAGGTGGGCGTGAAATCTGCCACTCTGCTCTTCGAGGGCGATTATGCCTACGGCTACCTCAAGAGCGAGAGCGGCGTGCATCGTATGGTGCGACTCTCCCCCTTTAACGCCAACAACAAACGACAGACCACCTTCGCCTCCGTCTTCGTATCGCCCGCTGTGGATGACACCATTGAGATTAACATCAACCCCGCCGACTACGAGTGGGACACCTATCGCAGTAGCGGTGCAGGTGGCCAGAATGTTAATAAGGTGGAGACGGGTGTGAGGCTGCGCTACCACGGCAAGGATGCCGATACGGGTGAGCCTGTGGAGTTCCTCATCGAGAACACCGAGACACGCTCACAGCTGATGAACCGCGAAAATGCCCTCCGCATTCTCCGCTCGAAGCTCTATCAGAGGGAGCTCGATAAGCGTATGGCCCTCCAGAACGAGCTCGAAAAGGGCAAAAAGCGCATCGAGTGGGGCTCGCAAATACGCTCCTATGTCTTTGACGACAGGCGAGTGAAGGACCACCGCACAGGCCACCAGACCTCTGCCGTGGAGGCTGTGATGGATGGCGACATCGACGACTTCATCAAGGCATATCTTATGGGAGTTGAAAATTGAAAGTTGAAAGTTGAAAGTTGAGAGTTGAAAATTCCCTAAAAACTGAGTGCTGAGTGCTAAAAAAACGCCTTTGGATTCTTCCAAAGGCGTCTTTTATTTTACAACTTGCCGTCGGCCCGAAAGCTATAGGAACCCCCGCCGGCGACAATCACGTGGTCCAAAAGCGCAATGTCGAACAGAGCCGCAGCCTCCTTCAGGCGCGCCGTGAAGACCTCATCCTCACCGCTCGGCTTGGCCACGCCCGAGGGGTGGTTGTGCACAACGATAATCGAGGCGGCAACAAGGTTCAGTCCGTGGCGGATGATGAGTCGGCAATCGGTCGTGAGCGACGAAAGCCCCCCAACCGATATGCGGCGGCGCTCCAGGATGCGATTCGAGGATGAGAGGTAGAGCACCCACATCTCCTCGTGCTTGAGCCCTCCAATAAGGGGTGCAAAGAGCGACACCACATCGCCCATATCGTGAATCGTTGCAGCCTGCTCGCCCTCGGCAACCATAGCCCTGCGGCCCAACTCCACAGCAGCAACAACCCTTGCGGCACCCTCCATACCGAGCCCCTCCATCTGGCGGACCTCCGAGAGTGAAGAGGTGGCAAGCCTCGCCACCGAGCCCACATTGGCCACAATCCTCTCGGCCACAGAAAGGCTCTCCTCGCCTCTCCTGGCGGGGAGCACAAGGCTCAACAGCTCGGCATCCGTGAGCGTCTCAACGCCCCGCGCCACAAGCCGTTCGCGAACCTCCCTATCGTTTTGTGATTTCATTGCTCAAGTGGTCGTAGCGGTCCAAAATGTAGTCGCCCATCTCATCGCCCAAGAGCTCCCACGCGTTATGGGCAGCCTGCTGCTCGGCCTCCTTCTTGGTGGAGCCGCGGCCACTACCCATCTTCATATCGTCGATAATCACGCGCGAAAGGAATGCGGGATGTTGGCTGCTGCCGTTTTCGCCATCGCTCTCGGTGGCAAAGCGGATGGTGCGTTTGCTCTTCTGGCACCACTCAATGAGTCGGCTCTTGTAGTCGTTCTCCACCTGCGACACATCCTCGATGTCGATATACTCGGGCAGCAGGTGGTTGATAACGATGCGATTAACCGTATTGTAGCCCTTATCCAGGTAGAGTGCACCCACCAGCGCCTCGAAGCAGTCGCCAAAGAGGTGTTTCTGGGCAAAGTTGCCTGTGGCATTGAAGATGACCATACGGTCGATACCCAGCTTCTCGGCAAGGCCATTTAGCGACTGACGGCTCACAATCTTCGAGCGTGTCTTGGTCAAAAAACCCTCCGACTCGTGGGGGTACTCAATGAAGAGGTAGTCCGACACAATGCTCTCCAACACCGCATCACCCAAAAACTCAAGCCTCTCATTATTGATGCTCTCGCCACCCTCCACCTTCACAGAGGCGGAGCGGTGAACGAGTGCAAGTTTATAGAGTTCGATGTTGTCGGGCGTAACGCCAAACATACGCCTAAAGGCACGATAATACCCCTTATCGGCCCCCGTATGGCAATGAATTATGCGTCTAATCCAGCCCATAACGCCTCCTACTGATGAAATTTCTTAAGTACAACGGTGGAGTTCTGACCACCAAAACCAAAGGTGTTGCTCAAAGCACACTCCACATCCCTCCTCTGGGCCACATCCCTTGTGAGGTTGATCTTGGGATCAATGGCGGGATCGAGCTCCTGAATGTTGATGGTGGGAGGAATCACGCCCCTTATGATGGTCATAACCGCCGCCAGCACCTCAATAGCGCCCGCACCACCAAGCAGGTGACCGGTCATCGACTTTGTGGAGCTGATGTTCATATCATAGATATGCTCGCCAAAGACCTTCTGGATACCCTTCAGCTCGGCTAGGTCGCCCAGAGGGGTCGAAGTGCCGTGGGTGTTGATATAATCCACCGCCTCGGGAGCAAGGCCCGCATCCTGCAGAGCCATCCTCATACAGTAGGCAGCGCCCTCGCCCTCGGGCTCGGGAGCAGTCACGTGGTAGGCATCGGAGCTCACACCACAGCCCACAATCTCGGCATAAATCTTGGCACCACGAGCCAGAGCGTGCTCCAGCTCCTCAATGACCAGAGCGCCGCCACCCTCGCCCATAACAAAGCCGTCACGGCCCTTATCATAGGGGCGCGAAGCGGTCTTGGGGTCGTCGTTGCGGGTCGAAAGAGCCATCATCGAGTTGAAGCTACCGATACCCACAACCGACACAGCACCCTCCGAGCCGCCCGTAACCATCACATCGGCCCTGCCGAGGCGAATCTGATCCACGGCCGCAACAATCGAGTGGGTGCTCGACGAGCAGGCCGACACGGTGCTGAAGCCGGGGCCCTTGTAGCCATACTTGAGTGAAATGTGACCTGCTGCCATATTGGGCAACATCTTGAGTATGAAGAAGGGGCTGAAACGAGGAAGGCCACTCTCGCTCTTGGCATAGGCCGAAATCTCGTCGTAGATGGCGTTGATGCCGCCAATGCCGGCACCCCAAATAACGCCCACCCTGTTTTTGTCCAACTCCGACTCCTCCAAACGAGAATCCTTGATGGCCTCGTCGGCGGAGATGAGCGCATACTGGGTGAAGGCGTCGAGTTTGCGTGCCTCCTTGCGCTCGAAATAGTCCTCTGCGTTGTAGTTCTTGACCTCGGCAGCGAACTTTGTTTTATTGGTGGAACAATCAAAACCCTGAATGAAGTCCACACCACTGACACCCGCCTCAAGAGCATCGAAATACTCTGCCACATTGTGGCCCAGAGGGTTGATGGTGCCGATACCTGTAATTACTACTCGCCTTTTTTCCATAACAAATTTCAAATTAAGGTGTTAGTAAGGTTTGTTTTGTGCTTTTTATAAAAAGAGAAAGTGAGGTAAAATAGCACCATTTTACCTCACCCATATACTCTGTTGAGTCTTTTGCAGCGCGATAAAACTATTTTGCGTGCTCCTCAACATACTTGATGGCGTCGCCAACAGTCGAGATTTTCTCTGCAGCCTCATCGGGAATCTCCAGACCGAACTCCTCCTCGAAGGCCATAATAAGTTCAACAGTGTCAAGCGAATCTGCACCAAGATCATTTGCAAAGCTAGCCTCGGGGGTGATGTTCTTGATGTCCTGATTGAGTCTGTCTTTGATAATCTCAACTACTTTCTGAGAAATTTCTGACATAATTTATAAGTTTAAGTTTAACATTGTGTGGCGATTTTACTCTCTGCTTTCAAGCAAAAATCGTCACAAATATAACACTTTTTCGCGAAATACATCCCTCTTTGGCAACTTTTTTGCACCCATCGGGAGCGCCACACCACACATAACACTGATTATGAGCGCATAAGAGCACCCCAGGCACCACCTCCCTCGGAGGACAAATACCGCTACGGACTCGTTTTTCGCAAAAAACAGACCATAAATTTGCGAGGACCACACTTTTTCGCTACCTTTAAGCAGAATTTCAACCTAAAAATATACGATTTCTATGAAACTATTGCTCATCAGCAACTCCACAAACGCCGGAGAGGAGTACTTGAGGTACCCCCTTCAGCAGATCAAAGAGCACCTCGCAGGTGTTAAAGAGGTAGCCTTCGTGCCCTACGCAGGCGTGACATTCTCCTACGACGAGTATGAGGCTAAAGTGCAGGCTCGCTTCAGCGAGATCGGCATCCGCGTACGCTCCGTACACCACGCCGAGAGCCCCAAAGCAGCCATTGAGGCCGCCGAGGCTATCGTTGTGGGTGGCGGCAACACCTTCCACTTGGTGAAAAATATGCACGAGCAGGGACTTATGGAGGCCATCCTCGCAAAGATTAACGCCGAGACCCCCTATGTGGGCTGGAGCGCAGGTAGCAATGTGGCCTGCCCCACCCTCTGCACCCCCAACGATATGCCCCTCGTGCCGCCCGCCTCCTTCTCGGCCATCGGCGCCATCCCCTTCCAGATTAACCCCCACTACCTCGACGCCAACCCCGAGGGCCACGCAGGCGAAACCCGCGAGCAGCGCATCGCCGAGTATGTGGTTGCCAACCCCAAGATGTGGGTTGTAGGCCTGAGGGAGGGATGTATGCTCCGCTATGTGGATGGCAAGCTCGAACTCATCGGCCCCCGTCCTCTGCGCATCTTCCGCTACGGCATCGAGCCCTATGAGGTTAATGCCGGCGACTCGCTCGACTTCCTGCTCAAATAGCACCCCCGCCTATGGCAAACACTCTGCGCATAGGTGCCGAGGGCGAGCAGGCGGCACTCGAATGGCTGCGCGACAACGGCTATCTCATTGCCGAGCGCAACTGGCGTAGTGCGCCTCACGAAATTGATATAGTGGCCGTCACCCAAGACGGCCACTACCACTTTGTGGAGGTCAAAACCCGCCACGAAGGGTCACTCACAGCCCCCGTCGAGGCTATGACGCGCAAGAAAATCGCCAACCTCACAAAGGCTGCCAACCACTACATCGAGCTCCACTCTCTGGACACCGAGGCGTGGATAGACTTCATCGGAGTAACCGCCCACGACGACGGCACCTACTCGATTGAGTTCATCCCCGACATCGCCAACCCACGGTGGTGAAATTCAAAATTCAAAATTCAAAATTGATTTTTTAAAGCGGGATGAAGGTAAGCCTTGCAACAAAAAAACGCAGATAGCGAGGTAAGTTCAAGGCGCACAAGAAAATCCCCTCCGCAGTTTGCTTATCGCAAATGAGGAGAGAATCTATCGTAGTGCAACGCGGAAATTGCCCGATAAACACCTTACAAAA
Organism: Tidjanibacter sp.; assembly: GCA_045633765.1. GTDB lineage: Bacteria > Bacteroidota > Bacteroidia > Bacteroidales > Rikenellaceae > Tidjanibacter. The sequence goes on from JAZQZA010000003.1 coordinate 17,040, forward strand.
AACGCAGATAGTGGGATGAATGCAAGGCTTGCAACAAAAATGCTCCGGCACATTACTAAGCGTAAGTGCCGGAGCAAATTTTTGTTGTATAACGCAGCAGTCGCCCGCTATATGCGTTTTTTACTCGGGGATGTTCTCGTAGTCCACCCTCGCACCAACAGTTACATTCTGCCAGTCGCGAACACCGGTACCTGCAGGAATCAAGTGACCACAGATAACATTCTCCTTCAGGTTCAACAGAGGATCTACCTTACCGTAGATAGCAGCCTCGTTGAGAACCTTGGTGGTCTCCTGGAACGATGCAGCCGACATAAACGAGCTGGTCTGCAATGCGGCGCGGGTGATACCCTGAAGTACCTGACGCGAGGTTGCAGGAACAATCTCTCGAACGGTCACAGTCTTCAAATCCCTACGCTTGAGCGACGAGTTCTCGTCACGCAGCTGGCGTACGGAGATGATCTGGTCGGCACGGATGTTCTGGCTGTCGCCCGCATCCACAACATATACCTTGTCGTAGAGTGCGTCGTTGACCTCCATAAACTCCCACTTGTCGACAATCTGCTCGGGCAAGAAGCGAGTGTCACCCGAATCGACAATCTGTACCTTGTTCATCATCTGGCGAACGATAACCTCGAAGTGTTTATCGTTGATCTTCACACCCTGGCCACGGTATACCTCCTGAACCTCGTTCACGATGTACTCCTGAACCTTGGTAGGACCAAGAATAGTGAGGATATCGTTGGGGGTGATGGCGCCATCCGACAGAGCCATACCTGCCCTTACATAGTCGTTCTCCTGAACCAGAATCTGGCGGCTCAGAGGCACGAGGTACTTGCATACCTGACCATCGCGGGCGGTGATGATAATCTCCCTGTTACCGCGTTTAATCTTGCCGAACGATACCTCACCGTCGATCTCCGAAACCACTGCGGGGTTCGAGGGGTTACGAGCCTCGAAGAGCTCGGTAACACGGGGAAGACCACCGGTAATATCGCCTGCCTTACCAAACGAGCGAGGAATCTTAATCAGAATCTCACCAGCCTTAATCTTGGCATTCTCCTTAACAACAACGTGTGCACCAACAGGCAAGTTGTACTGTTTCTGCTCAACGCCGTCCTTATCCACGATGCGGATCAAGGGGTTGCGATTCCTATCACGCGACTCGATAATCACCTTCTCCCTCAGGCCGGTAGTCTCATCGTACTCATCGCGGTAGGTTACGCCCTCAACAACATTGTCGAAGACAACCTTACCCTCATACTCCGAGATGATAACTGCATTGAAGGGATCCCACTCACAGATAACATCGCCCTTCTGAACGCTCTCACCTGCAAGTTTGAAGAGGGTCGAACCGTAGGACAAGTTGTAGGTAAACAGGGTGCTGCCTGTCTCCTTGCTCACGATGCGCAACTCCGACTGACGGCTAACAACCAGATTCTTGGTGTTGCCATCGCGGTCTTTGGTCTTGATGGTGCGGAGCTCATCGATCTCGATGATACCCTCGTGTTTTGCAACCAAGCGGTTATCAATCGACGAACCACTTGCAACACCACCGACGTGGAAGGTACGCAGAGTAAGCTGGGTACCAGGCTCACCAATCGACTGGGCAGCAATAACACCCACAACCTCACCCTTCTGTACGGGACGACCGGTTGCAAGGTTCCTACCGTAGCACTTGGCACAAACACCGTGGCGCGACTCGCAAGTGAGTACCGAGCGAATCTCAACCTTCTCGATGCCTGCCTTCTCGATAGCAGCTGCGCTCTCCTCGTTGATCTCCTCACCTGCGCAGACAATAACCTCGCCGGTGTGGGGGTGGATAACATCCTCAACTGCCGTACGGCCCAGAATCCTATCGTAGAGGCTCTGGATAACAGCGTCGTTACGCTTAACTGCAGTAGCAGTCAGACCACGCAGAGTGCCGCAATCCTCCTCGTTGATAATCACATCATTTGCCACATCCACAAGACGACGGGTCAGGTAACCTGCATCCGCAGTCTTAAGTGCGGTATCCGCCAAACCTTTACGAGCACCGTGGGTCGAAATAAAGTACTCCAACACCGAAAGGCCCTCCTTGAAGTTCGACAAAATGGGGTTCTCGATAGTCTGACCGCCCTCGGCACCCGACTTCTGGGGTTTAGCCATCAGACCACGCATACCGCCGAGCTGACGAATCTGCTCCCTACTACCACGAGCACCCGAATCAAGCATCATAAATACGGGGTTGAAGCCGTCCTGATCTGCCTTCAGGTGGTTATACACAGCAGCAGTTACGCGGTTGTTTACATTGGTCCACACGTCAATAACCTTGTTGTAACGCTCGTTATTGGTGATAAGACCCATATTGTACTGCTCGAGGAACTGTGCAACCTGCTGGTTACCCTGCTCCACAAGAGTCTTCTTCTCCTCGGGGATAATCACAGCGCCCAAGTTGAACGACAGACCACCACGGAATGCCATCTTATAACCCAGAGCCTTGATGTCATCGAGGAAGGCAGCCGCCTTGTCGGCACCCGACTTCTTCATAACAACACCGATAATATCCCTCAAAGTGTTCTTCTTCAACAGAAGGTTGATGTAGCCAACCTCCTTGGGTACAACCTGATTGAAGAGTACACGACCCACCGAGGTCGAAACGATCTTGGTAATCTCCTGACCGTTCTCATCCACAGTGTTAATCTGCACATTTACAAGAGTGTGCAAATCAACCCTCTGCTCGTTGTAGGCAATGATTGCCTCCTCGGGACCGTAGAAGGTGAAGGCGGGAGCCACACCCTCCTTGGGCCTGATGTCGCCATTCTGAAGGTCGTCCCAGCGGTTGATAACCTCACCCCTCTCGATGAGCTCCTTACGGTAGATAGCCTTCTCCTTGTCGGGGCGCTCCTCGGTGCCGTGAATCTTGGTGATGTAGTACAGACCAAGCACCATATCCTGCGAAGGTACGGTGATAGGTGCACCGTTGGCGGGGTTGAGAATGTTGTGCGAACCGAGCATCAGCAGCTGTGCCTCCAGGATTGCAGCGTTGCCGAGGGGCAAGTGTACTGCCATCTGGTCACCATCGAAGTCCGCGTTGAATGCGGTACAAGCAAGGGGGTGGAGCTGCATTGCCTTACCCTCGATAAGCTTGGGCTGGAAGGCCTGAATACCCAGACGGTGAAGGGTAGGAGCACGGTTCATCAATACGGGGTGACCCTTGATGACATTCTCCAGAATATCCCAAATTACGGGATCCTTCCTGTCGATAATCTTCTTCGCCGACTTGACGGTCTTCACAATACCGCGCTCGATGAGCTTACGGATAATGAAGGGTTTGTAAAGCTCGGCAGCCATATCTTTGGGAATACCCATCTCGTGCATCTTCAGCTCGGGACCTACAACGATAACCGAACGGGCCGAGTAGTCCACACGCTTACCCAGAAGGTTCTGACGGAAGCGGCCCTGCTTACCCTTAAGGCTGTCGCTCAACGACTTCAGGGGACGGTTGCTCTCGCTCTTAACGGCGCTGGTCTTGCGCGAGTTGTCGAACAAGCAATCCACAGCCTCCTGCAACATACGCTTCTCGTTGCGCAAGATAACCTCGGGAGCCTTGATCTCGATAAGCCTCTTAAGACGGTTGTTGCGGATGATAACCCTACGATAGAGGTCGTTCAAATCCGAGGTAGCAAACCTACCACCATCCAGAGGTACCAAAGGACGCAACTCGGGAGGAGTCACGGGGATTACCTTCAGAACCATCCACTCGGGCTTATTGATATCTTTCGACTCGCGGAAGGCCTCAATAATGTTGAGCCTCTTGAGAGCCTCGGTCTTACGCTGCTGCGAAGTCTCGTGCGAGGCCCTGTGGCGAAGCTGCTCGCTCAGGCGATCCAAATCCAAGCCCTGCAACAGGGTGAGGATAGCCTCTGCACCCATCTGGGCAATGAACTTGTCGGGGTCGCTGTCATCCAGCTGCTGGTTGCCCTTGGGCAGTGCAGCCAGAATGTCGAGGTACTCTTTCTCCGAGATAAGGTCGTGGTTCTGACCACCGTTGGGCAGATTGAGCGAAGCGGCAGCACCAGCCTGAATTACGATGTAGCGCTCATAGTAGATAACTGCATCGAGTTTCTTGCTGGGGATACCAAGCAGGTAGCCAATCTTCGAAGGTAGCGAGCGAATGTACCAGATGTGAACAACGGGCACAACGAGCTGGATGTGACCCATACGCTCACGACGCACTTTCTTCTCGGTAACCTCCACACCGCATCGGTCGCAGACGATACCTTTGTAACGAATCCTCTTATACTTACCGCAGTGGCACTCGTAGTCCTTCACGGGACCAAAGATGCGCTCGCAGAAAAGACCGTCACGCTCGGGTTTATAGGTACGATAGTTAATCGTCTCGGGCTTCAGAACCTCGCCGCTCGAGTTCTCGAGAATCTCCTCGGGCGAGGCCAAGCCAATCGAGATTTTGCTGAAATTGGTCGTATTGATTTTATTATCTTTACCGTATGCCATATTCTTTATACCTATTAAGAGAGTTTTACACTGATTGCCAAACCGCGCAACTCGTGCAGCAGCACATTGAGTGACTCGGGAATGCCGGGAGTTGGCAGATTGTCGCCCTTAACGATGGCCTCGTACGCCTTGGCACGACCCATAACATCGTCGGACTTAATAGTCAGAATCTCCTGAAGGATGTTTGCTGCACCGAAGCCCTCGAGTGCCCAAACCTCCATCTCACCAAACCTCTGACCACCAAACTGTGCTTTACCACCGAGTGGCTGCTGCGTAATAAGCGAGTAAGGACCGATTGAACGAGCGTGCATCTTATCATCAATCATGTGACCGAGTTTAAGCATATAGATTACACCCACAGTTGCAGGCTGGTCGAACCTCTCACCGGTACCACCATCCCTCAAGTGGCAGCAACCGTTCATAGGAACGCCTGCCTTGGCAGTGTACTCATTGATCTCATCGAGGGTTGCACCATCAAAGATGGGGGTTGCGAACTTCAAACCGAGCTCCTTACCTGCCCAACCCAACACGGTCTCGTAAATCTGACCCAAGTTCATACGCGAAGGTACGCCCAGAGGGTTCAGCACGATATCAACGATAGAGCCATCCTCCAAGAAGGGCATATCCTCATCGCGGACAACCTTGGCAACAATACCCTTGTTACCGTGGCGACCTGCCATCTTGTCACCCACTTTGAGCTTACGCTTCTTGGCAAGATATACCTTCGCAAGCTGGATAACGCCGTTAGGAAGCTCGTCACCGTTGGTGATGTTGTACTTCTCGCGTTTAACCTTTGCGTCGGCCTCTTTATATTTAATGGTATAGTTATTGATTGCAATACCTACGAGTTTTGCAATGCGCTCATCCTCGACCCACTTGCCGCCACCAAGGCCCAAGTAGTCGATCTCCTCGAGCATCTTCTTCGAGAACTTCACGCCGGGAGCATAGAGCTCGGCACCGAAGTAGTCGTAGATACCCAGCGAAGTCTGGTCTTTGAGCAAGGTGTAAAGTTTCTCAACCAACACAGCCTTCAGAGCGGCAGCCTCCTTCTGGAACCTTGCCTCGGCCTCCTCGAGTTTGTGTTTCTCCTCTGCCTTGCCCCTCTTGCCATCCTTCACATTGCGGGTGTAGAGCTTGCGGTCGATGATGGTACCGAAGAGCGAAGGCTGAGCCTTAAGCGAAGCGTCCTTCACATCACCGGCCTTGTCGCCGAAGATTGCACGGAGCAGTTTCTCCTCGGGGCTGGGATCGCTCTCGCCTTTGGGAGTGATCTTACCGATCATAATATCGCCGGGCTTCACATTCGCACCGATACGGATGATACCCCTCTCGTCGAGGTCCTTGGTTGCATCCTCGCTTACATTGGGAATATCCGAAGTGAGCTCCTCGACACCGCGCTTGGTCTCGCGAACCTCCATAATGTACTCGTCAACGTGTACCGAGGTGAACAAGTCCTCCCTCAAGAGCCTCTCCGAGATAACAATTGCATCCTCGAAGTTGTAACCCTTCCAGGGCATAAACGCAACCTTCAGGTTCCTACCAAGTGCCAACTCGCCGTTGTCGGTCGAGTAACCCTCGGTGAGGATGTCGCCCTTGTGAACCCTCTGACCGATCTTCACGATGGGACGAAGGGTGATGGACATATTCTGGTTGGTCTTGCGGTAGCGGGGAAGCTTATAGGTAGTGATCTCGGGATCGAAGCTCACAAGCTTCTCATCCTCTGTACGATCGTACTTAACCTGAATCTGGATGGCGTCGGCAAATACCACCTCGCCCTCACCCTCGGCTACAACCTGGATGCGGCTGTCGCGAACAACCTCGCTCTCCAGACCGGTACCCACAATAGGTGCCTCGGGGTTTACAAGAGGTACTGCCTGACGCATCATGTTCGAACCCATCAGCGCACGGTTCGCGTCATCGTGCTCCAAGAAGGGAATCAAACTTGCTGCAATCGAAGCAACCTGGTTGGGTGCAACATCCACGAGGTCAACCTGCTTGTCCGAAATAACGGGGAAGTCTGCCTCGTTACGGGCCTTAATGCGATTGGGGTTCAGGAAGTTACCCTCTGCGTCGATGGGAGCCGAAGCCTGTGCAATGTTCAGGTTCTCCTCCTCCTCGGCGCTATAGTAGCGGATATTATCGTTGTTCAAATCAACCTTGCCGTCAACAACCTTGCGGTAGGGGGTCTCAATGAAGCCCATAGGGCTGATCTTCGCATAAACGCAGAGCGACGAAATCAGACCAATGTTGGGACCCTCGGGGGTCTCGATGGGACACAGACGACCGTAGTGGGTGTAGTGTACATCTCGTACCTCAAAGCCTGCCCTATCGCGGCTCAGACCGCCAGGACCCAGAGCCGACAAACGACGCTTGTGAGTCATCTCGGCCAGAGGGTTGGTCTGGTCCATAAACTGCGACAGCTGGTTGGTACCAAAGAAGCTGTTGATGACGCTCGAGAGGGTCTTGGCATTAATCAGGTCGATGGGCTTGAAGAGCTCGTTGTCCCTGACATTCATCCTCTCACGGATGGTGCGGGCCATACGGATAAAGCCAATCGAGAACTGGTTGCTCAGCTGCTCGCCAACGGTCCTCACGCGGCGGTTCGACAAGTGGTCGATATCATCAACATCGGTCTTGGAGTTAATAAGCTCGATAAGGTGACGAATGATGGCAATAATGTCCTCGCGTGTCAAAATTCTCACCTCGGGGTTGATCTCCAAACCGAGTTTCTTGTTGATACGGAAACGACCCACATCGCCCAAGTCGTAGCGCTTGTCGCTGAAGAAGAGCTTGTCGATGACATCCCTTGCGGTGGCCTCATCTGGTGGCTCCGAGTTGCGCAACTGGCGATAGATGTATACCACAGCGTCCTTCTCTGTGATACAGGGGTCTTTCTGAAGGGTGTTGTAAATGATCGAATAGTCAACACCCGAGGGGTTATCTTTGTGGAGAAGAATGGTCTTCGCACCACTCTCCAAGATTACCTCAATGTGATCCTCGGTAAGTTCGGTCTCGCGCTCGAGAACAACTACGCTTCGCTCGATGGGCATCACCTCACCGGTATCCTCATCAACGAAGTCCTCCCAGCTGGTCATAATAATCCTTGCTGCCAGCTTCCTGCCGAGGCTCTTCTTGAGATTCGTGCGGTTAACCTTCACCTCATCTGCGAGGTCGAAGATCTCCAGAATCTCCCTATCTGCCTCAAAGCCAATGGCCCTGAGTAGTGTAGTTACGGGCAACTTCTTCTTACGGTCAATGTAAGCATACATCACATTGTTGATGTCTGTTGCGAACTCTATCCACGAGCCCTTGAAGGGAATGATACGAGCCGAATAGAGCTTTGTGCCGTTGGTGTGGACACTCTGACCGAAGAATACGCCGGGCGAACGGTGCAACTGCGAAACAACCACACGCTCGGCACCGTTGATTACGAAGGTACCGCCGGGGGTCATATAGGGAATCGTTCCGAAGTAAACATCCTGAACCTCAGTGTCGAAATCCTCGTGCTCGGGATCGGTGCACGAAAGTTTCAGCTTCGCTTTCAGGGGCACACTGTAGGTCAAACCCATCTCCAAGCACTCCTCAATCGAGTAGCGTGGGGGGTCGATGTAGTAATCGATAAACTCGAGCACAAAGTTGTTGCGAGTATCCGTGATGGGGAAATTCTCGGAGAACACCTTGTAGAGGCCCTCGTTCTTGCGATTCTCGGCAGTCGTGTCTAATTGAAAAAAGTCGTGGAATGATTTGAGCTGCACCTCCAAGAAGTCAGGATAGTCCATCCTGTGGGAAATGGAGGAGAAGCTAATTCTATTGTTTGCTTTCGAGGACATTGTCTGCAAAATTTTTTTGAAAGATTTTTTGTTAATGTCACTTTTCGCCATCGCTGGCATAAGATAATTCCCCAGCCCACCGACCGAAGAACATCCTGTATTTCAACCACTTATAGGCCGACAAAAACCTCCTAACCTAAAGTTGGTTTCGCGCCCTACTTTTTAGACGCGAAAAAGGCATAGAGCTTATTTTGACATAAGCTCTATACCCAGTATGGAGTGAAGTTAATAGTTAGAACTATTTAACCTCTACCTCTGCACCTGCGTCCTCGAGAGCTGCTTTGAGTGCCTCAGCCTCCTCTTTCGAGATGCCCTCTTTGATAGCCTTAGGAGCAGCGTCTACCAAGTCTTTCGACTCTTTCAGACCGAAGCCGGTAGCCTCTTTCACAGCTTTAACAACTGCGATCTTTGCCTGACCTGCGCTCACGAGAATAACATCGAAAGAAGTCTTCTCTGCGGGTGCAGCTGCCTCTGCAGCGGCGGGAGCAGCAACTGCAACAGCTGCAGCTGCGGGCTCAATACCGTACTCCTCTTTGAGGATAGTTGCCAACTCATTTACCTCTTTAACAGTCAAGTTTACCAACTCTTCTGCCAATGCTTTGATATCTGCCATAGTTTTATAAAAAATTAAATTGTTTTACTTCGTTGTTTGTGTTTTGTTTGGAAAAATTAATTTCTTTCTTCGAGTGCCTTTACGATGCCAGCAACTTTCTCACCAGCGTTGCCCTTGAGTGCCGAAACGACATTCTTGATGGGCGACTGGAGCAGAGCAACGATGTCGCCAATAAGCTCCTCACGCGATTTGATGTTGCAAAGCATATCGAGATTGTTGTCGCCGACATAGACGCAATCCTGTACATAAGCGGCTTTCAAAATGGGTTTCTCGCAACCTTTGCGGAACTCTTTGATAACCTGTGCAGGAGCCTTGCTACCCTCGGAGAACATAATCGACGAAGTGCCTTTCAGAACCTCGACAAGTGCAGCATCTGCCTTCTCT
>JAZQZA010000004.1:0-4354 GCA_045633765.1 Tidjanibacter sp.
ACCAACCACAAGGCTCCTGCTGGGAAGTGTGGACGGATGGATGGCAACACCCCTCGGGGGTGGCGCCGAGTAGTTCCCCATTATCTCTAACAAACAATTCTCTACCAATGGAAAACAATAAGAAAACCTACACTCCGAAAATCTTCACCCCTCGGGCTGCCGCCTCATTTGGAGGTCTGGGCCTCCCCTTGCAGATGGGAACCACAAAAGGGGCAGCCAAGGAGGGGGAGTTCTGGAATTGGGGTAGCGACAACCTCTTTCCTCTGGCGCTGTCGATGTTGGCGCGCTGCTCCACCACCCATCGCCGCATCATCAACGACAAGGCCGACTACATCTCCGGAAGTGGCTTTTCGCTCCCCGAGGAGGCCGAGAGAATGCGCGCCTTCGTGGCTGCGGCTAACTCACAAGGGGAGTCGTTGCGTCAGGTACTCAACCATTTGGCCTTCGATAAGGCACTCTTCGGCAACGCCTTTGTGGAGGTGGTCACCGACCCCCAGCACTCCTTCCTCGCCCTCTTTCACCAGGATGCCTCGCGCTGCCGACTCTCACGCGATGGTCACCACGTGGTGCTCCACCACGATTGGACCCACTATCAGGCCTCCGAGGCCAAGAGGGTTGCCCTCTATCCGCTCTTTGAGGAGGGCGACGACGGCAACCTCCACACGATGATTCACTACAAGGACTATGAGCCTATGTTTGCCCACTATGGCGTGCCGCCCTACATCGCCGGCCTGAATGTCTCGACCATCGCCTACAAGACCGACAATTGGAACATCTCACGATTGGATAACTCCTTCCAACTCTCGGGTGTGATGTTGCTGGATGGTGGTGTGGAGAGCGAGGAGGAGGCCGAGGGATTGGTGGCTGCCGCCCAGCGCAAGTTTGCGGGCAAGCCCGGACAAGTGATGTTCCTCATCAAGGAGTGCGACGAGGGCGACTCCTCGCGATTCATCCCCATAACCTCCTCCAATGAGGGCGACTGGCAGGCGCTCCACGAGCAGGCAACGGGCGATATTGTCATTGCCCACTCGTGGTTCCGCAGCCTCAGCGGTCTTGACTATGCCGGAGGTTTCTCCTCGGAGCGCATCCTGCACGAATGGGAGGTGGCCCTCAATACGGTCATCCTCGGTGAGCAGGAGGAGCTCCTGGAGCCCATACGCTCGCTGGTGAGCACCATCCTGGGAGAGGATGGCTCCCGATTGGAGGTGGTCAATCGTCCGCCTTCGCGCTCCAAACCCCTCTATATGCGTGTGTGGGAGGCTCGTAAGGCCGACGGCCTGGACTACAACCCCGACGACCCCAACGAGCAGATGTATGTGGCACAGGTCACCAAGTATGGACTCAAAAATATCGACTGACAATGAAACAACTCATCACTTCGGCGGAGGTTATAGACCTCGCCTTTGGGGCTACCCACTCGCTCCGCCCCGAGAGCATCCCCACCCACACTATCCTCGCCGCCCAAAAGCGTATGGTGGCACCTGTAGTGGGAGAGGAGCTCTTCGCCCTCCTCACCGCAGAAAACCCCTCGGAGGAGTGTCGGGCTTTTCTGGAGGGATATCTGAAACTCCCCCTGGCGCTCTATGTGTCGGCCCTTGCACTCCCCTTGATGGCAGTGCAGGTGGGCACGGCGGGGGTGGTAAAACTCTCGGGCGAGAGCTTTAAGGCGGCTGACCAGGCGGCAATAAGAATGGCCTCACGACGACTCCGCAAGGATGCCGAGGCGCTTATGGATGCCGCCATCGAGCACCTCGTCTCGCTGCCCACCCTCGGAGCCCTCTACCGCCCCGAGGAGAATGTGCGCTCCCGCACCCGACTCTCTGGCGGCATAGTCATCTAACAAAAAACTGAATACTGACAACTGATAACTGACAACTAAAAAAATGAAGTATATTTCTGGAATCGTTACGGGGGTGCTCTCGTTTTTCGCACCCGTGGAGCCTTTGCTCGTGTGTGCAATGGCGTTCGTGGCGGTGGACTTCCTCACGGGAGTCCTTGCAGACCGCCGCAGGTCCCGCTCCGAGGGGCGCGCTTGGCGCTTTGAGAGCCGCAAGGCCTGGAAGACCATCCGCAAACTCTCCTTTGTGATGGCAGGCATTGTGCTCGCCTGGATGCTCGACGGCATCGCCTCGCCCTTTGTGGAGCTCCGACTTGCCAACCTCTTCACAGGCTTTGTCTGTGGTGTGGAGTTCTGGAGCTATCTGGAGAACGCCTCGGTGGTCACGGGCGAAAGGCGCTTTGTGGATGTTATGCTCCTCTTCGGCCGTCGCCTAAGGAGCCTTTTTGGAAGGGCGGAGTAGAAAAAATCTCTATAAATACTCATATTTATATATAAAAATTTGCAAAGTGCTGTAAAAGTTGTACCTTTGCGGTGCAAAGAACGCGATTCGGGGACCAGATGAGTCCCCGAATTTCGTAGTATAGAGCCAAACGCAAAAGAGAGAAGATGATGGATATTCAGAAGATACGCGAGGTGGCCGAGGCCGCCCTGGAGGGAACAGATCGCTTTATTGTCGACCTGAAGTGCTCGCCCGCCAACGAGATTGAGATTGTTATTGACGCCGATAGTGCGGTGGATCTGGACGCCTGTGTGGCCTTCAGTCGCGCTGTGGAGTCGGCCTTCGACAGGGAGGTGGAGGACTTCGAGCTGACGGTCTATTCGGCAGGTGTGGGCCAGCCTCTGAAACTTTTGCGCCAGTACTATAAACTCATTGGCAAGAGTGTTGAGGTGCTCCTGGAGAGCGGTGTGAAGGTTCTGGCTACGCTCAAGGAGGTGGAGCCAGAGGCGCTGACCATCACCTACACCGAGCGCAAGGCGGTAGATGGCAAGAAACGCAAGGTGGATGTTGAGGTGGTGGAGAGCTACACCTTCGACCAGATTAAGTGGGTTAAGGAGTATCTCGACTTTAAGTAGGCGAGCGTGCCTTGCGGGTGATTTCTGCGTTACGCTTTTGTTTTGCCTTCCTCATTTACCCCAAAGTAAACTGCGGACTTGCTCCCTCGCTCGGTACAAAAATCCCTCCACAAAACCCACTCGCAGAAGTTGAGAGTTGAAAGTTGAGAGTTGAAAGTTGGGACAACGGTCGCCACGAGTGACTGTGTCTTCGGGCACACAATGCGCGTTCTATTTGATTTTGACTTTTCGGTGTGAGAGGATGTCGTTGCTCTTCGAGAGAAGAGCATAAAATAGGGCGACAAAACCACTCAAACTTGTTTGAATGAGGTTATGTCGAACTATTTTAGCTACTGCTGCAAGCAGTGACATACTCTATCACCGCAAGTATATAGCGATACGCAGTATCGCCCAAAAATTTTTTGCGGAGCTTTTTTATAAAAAAGCGACAAAAGGCTGAGAAGAAAACAAAAAGAAACAAAACATATAAACACAAAGGACAAATGGAGAATTTGATTAGCAACTTTGCAGAGTTCAAAGAGCTTAAGAACATTGACAAGAGTACGATGATTGGTGTGTTGGAGGATGTGTTCCGTCACCACCTTCAGAAGACCTACGAGACCGATGAGAACTTCGATGTTATCATCAACCCCGAGAAGGGTGACTTGGAGATTTGGCGCAACCGCGTGATTGTTGAGGATGATGCTGTGGAGAACCCCAACCAGCAGATTTCTCTCTCGGAGGCTCGCCTTTTGGACCCCACCTATGAGGTAGGTGAGGAGGTTTCGGACCAGATTGAGATGGCCTCGTTTGGTCGCCGTGCTGTGTTGTCGCTCCGCCAGAATCTGGCTTCGCGCATCCTCGACCTGGAGAAGGCCAACCTCTTCGAGAAGTATAGCGAGAAGGTGGGTGAGGTTATCACCGGTGAGGTTTATCAGGTGTGGAAGAAGGAGATTCTGGTGCTCGGTGACGACGACAACGAGCTTCTTCTTCCCAAGAGCGAGCAGATTCCCAGCGACTTCTTCCGCAAGGGCGACGCCATCAAGGCCATCGTTTCGAAGGTTGAGATGCGCAACAATACCCCTGTGATTATCCTTTCGCGTACTGCTCCCGAGTTCCTGCAGAGGCTCTTTGAGGCCGAGGTGCCCGAGATTTTCGACGGTCTTATCACCATTAAGAAGATTGTTCGCATCCCCGGTGAGAGGGCGAAGGTGGCTGTTGAGTCCTACGACGACAGGGTTGATCCCGTAGGTGCTTGTGTGGGCGTTAAGGGCTCGCGCATCTACTCCATTGTTAAGGAGCTCAAGAATGAGAATATCGATGTTGTGAACTGGACTGCCAACACCACGCTGCTCATCCAGAGGGCTCTGAACCCCGCAAAGATCTCCTCCATCTCGATTGACGAGGCCAAGAAGACCGCTTCGGTCTATCTGAAGCGCAGCGAGGTGTCGCTTGCTATCG
>JAZQZA010000005.1:0-25225 GCA_045633765.1 Tidjanibacter sp.
CCCTCTCAAAGTGTGGTCGCCGCTTATTTTTTGGCATCTTAATTCCCATTACACGGGGTGTTGCACCGAGCCACTCTGCACCTGACGAAGTGCCTCCTTGTAGCCGGCCGTGTAGCCGCTATTGTGGGAGCAGGTAGCAACCATCATTGCCATAAGCCAGATGAAGATGGCCTGATAGATTCGTCTGCGGCGAGGTGGCATAGCCCTCCACGCATAACTCCAGCGCTGCAACTGCCCCCTGAACCAACCATTAACCCTACCCCAGAGTCCCTTCAGGGAGCCACCCCTGGAGGAAGAGGATGCGCGGTAGGAACGAGCCTTTATGGTCTTGAGATTTTTGACCTTGACGACCACTTCGCGGCGCACAATCCGCCCACTTGCTGCCACCGTCAGACGGAGCGAAGTTGTTCCCTTGGATTTCTGGATGGCCACACTGCGGCTACCACTATCGGGCAGTTGTATCTGACTCTTGGTGAATCCGTTATCGATTGTGAGCGTCACCGCATCGGGTACGCCGCACTCCCACGAGAGCATCACCGTTTCGCCCTCTTGGGCCTTTGTGCGGTCCACCACAAACTTAATATCGCTGTTCTTCATCTTGTTGGTTTTAATCGTTTTTCTCCACCCTTGGAACAAATACCGTTCCAGACACCCCATCTCTGCCATTTTGTCAGCCCCCAAGACAAGAGTCGCCGGGCAATCAAAAACGAGAGGGTAAATGCGGGATAAATATAACAAAAATTTATACCTTTGCGGATAGATTCCCTGTGGGCGGCCCGAAAAGGCCCTCCGCAGAGAGAGGAGTGACAAACCACAAAACAAAAAAGAGATATGAGCAAAAGAGTAATTATTGCACTTATGGCCCTTCTGGGCTTGATGAGCGAGGCAAGCGGCAAGACGGTCTATCGTGCCGATTCACAAGAGGTTCGCTGGGTTGGTCGCGTGGCTGTAGCCCCCGAGGGTGAGGTCCGATTCGACTGGAGCGGCACCTATGCCGAGATGGTTTTCTGCGGCTCGAAGTTGGAGATGACAGCCTCGGATAGCGGAATGAACTATTTCAATGTGATTGTCGACGGCCAGCAGCACGCCATCATTAAGACCGAGGGCAAGGAGCCCCACAATGTGGTCGTATTTGATGGCAAGCCCGGCACCTACCACATCCGCCTGCAGCGCCGCACAGAGGGTTTCAATGGCCTTACGACCATCCACTCTTTCACCACCAATGGCATCTTCCTTGAGGGCCAGAACCTCGCCAAAGGTCGCCACATTGAGTTCATTGGCGACTCACTCACAGCGGGTTACGGCACCGACTCGGCAAGCGGCTCGGAACCCTACACCCCCGAGACACAAAACTGCAACCTCGCCTACGGATGCTACATTGCTCGCTACTTCGACGCCGACTACAACCTTGTAGCCCACTCGGGCCAGGGTCTTGTGCGCAACTATGGCGACCAGAACACCACCTCACAGTACACAATGCTCGACCGCTACGGCCTCTTGTTCGACGAGGCCGACAAGGAGCAGCCCTACAACTTCCGCCGCCAGAGCTACATCCCCGACCTGGTGGTCATCTTCCTCGGTACCAACGACTTCTCCACCCAGCCTTGGCCCACCTTCGAGCAGTTCTCGGAGGGTTACGCAAGGCTCGTTGAGCAGGTGAGGGCGGCACACGGCGAGAATGTACCCATCCTTTGCGTGTCGAGCTATGTTTTTGAGCCCACATTCGACTATGTTTGGCGCATTGCCGGGGGCGATAAGAATCTCCATTTCGCCTGCATCCTTCCCGAGGCCTTTGCCTACCCCAAGGAGCTGGGAGCCTCGGAGCACCCCAACCGCGTGGGCCAGCAGAAGATGGCGATGACTCTGATTCCCTACATCTCCACCATCACGGGCTGGGATGTTCGTCACGATATGTAATCTTTAGGCACCCCCTGAAACCATCCACAACAACAAAAAAAATCACGGGTATCTTTTTTAATACCCGTGATTTTTTATTGCCTACCAGCTCGGACTGACGGGCCGCCCATTGGCACCCTAACGCTTCTGGGGGAAAATGGACTGACGGGCCGCCATACAGGCTCCTATCATTCCCACCCTCTGCGGGTTAGCCGACACAAGCACCTCAATATCCTTACACATCAGCTTGAGCGAATACTTGCGGATTGCCGAACGGATGGGGGGAAGAAAATACTCGTCGGCCAATGCCATAACGCCACCCACAATCACCGCCTCGGGATTGAAAATATTAATCAGATTGGCCATCTGGCGACCAAGTTCTGCGCCTGTCTGCTCAATGAGTTCAATGCACAGAGGGTCCTCGTTACGCACCGCCGCACAAACAATATCGAGCGTGGAGATGGTCTGCCCCCTTGCCACCAAGGGAGAGAGCACCGAGGCCTGTCCCTGATGTATGCGCTCGAGCAGTTTGCGGTGCATTGCATTACCCGACACCTCCGTCTCAAGGCAGCCCTTCTTGCCACAGTGGCACATTATCTCATTATTATAGACATTCATATGGCCCACCTCGCCCGAGTAGCCGTGGCGTCCATAGTAGAGCTCGCCATCGACAATGATTCCGAGGCCAAGGCCCCAACCCGCATTCAGAAAAAGCGCATTGCGATAGCCACGAGCATTGCCCGACGAGAGCTCACCATAGGTCATAGCCCTCGAGTCGTTCTCGATACGAACGGAAAGCCCAATCTTCTCGCTCAAAATCGTCGCCAGCGGCTCGTCGTTCTCCTCAAAATTGAATACACTATAGCTCTCGCCCGTGTGGGAATTAACTCGGCCTGTGATGTTTATATTTACCTGCGCCACCTTGTCGTCGGCAACGCCCGATTGGGCCAAAAACTCCCTGACGCTGTGGCACACCCTGTCGAGCGTCGCGGGGGTGTTCTCGAAACAAAAGTCCGAGAGGGTCACATCGCTCACAATCTCACCCGTAATGTTCATCAGACCAATATTGAGTGCAAAGCGGGCGATGTCCACACCCACAAAGTAACAAGCCGAAGGATTCACACCATAGATTATCGGTTTGCGACCTCGATGGGAGTCCATCTTTCCGCACTCAATAAAGTAGCCCTCGTTCATCAACTCCCCCACATACTTGGCAACCGTCGGCACACTATAGCCCAGCGTGGCGGCCATCTGCGGAATCATCTGATTGCCATCGTAGATGCAGTGGCGCAATATGGCATCCTTGATTATATCGGCCTCCGAAGTCGCCGAATTGGTGCGTAAGAAATTGTTTTTGAGCATAGTAGTATCGTGTCTTGAAATGGGAGGAAAACCGATGACAGGGACCTAATCATCGGGCAGCACAAAATTAAACATTTTTTTATTGCCCGCCAAATTACCGCTTTCATTTATAAAACAGTTTAGGAATTACAACGGCCAATATCATTTGCAATAACCTCAACCATTGGTAGTTACAAGCCATTGTAGATAAATAAAAATAAATTAACCTTTTTATCTATTTATTATTTGTTTAATTAACGGATAAATTATAGTTTTGTAGGGATATATTATAATAGGTGTGTAGTGGTCCGAAACAAAGGATTGCGCACAACCTCAAAGAGCAAAAAAACGAAAACAAATAGATAATAACTACTAAACGGGAAACAGAAATGAAAGAGTTTACAAGACGCGATTTCCTTAAGACTACAGCCGCCTTGGGCGCTGCAGCCATCATTCCTGCCGAATTGGCACACGGAGCAGAGCGCGTAGAGAGCGCCCTCTCCTCGTCGCACCTGTGGCAACAGAGCGAGGGCGGACTGCTGGTCCCCCCTGCCGCCGGACTCCCCATCACGGGCACCTTCCTCGATGAGATTTCACACGACATCCCCCACCAGAACTGGGGCGAGAAGGAGTGGGACGCCGACTTTGCCAATATGAAGGCCATCGGCATCGACACCGTAATTATGATTCGCTCGGGCTACCGCAAATTCATCACCTATCCCTCCAAATATCTGCTCGGCAAGGGTTGCTATATGCCCTCGGTGGACTTGGTGGATATGTTCCTGCGTCTGGCAAGGAAGCACGGTATGAAGTTCTGGTTTGGTCTTTACGACTCGGGCCGCTATTGGGATACCGGCGATTTGAGCTGGGAGATTGAGGACAACAAATATGTCATCGACGAGGTTTGGAAAAACTACGGCGAAAAGTACAAAGATGTCTTTGGTGGCTGGTACATCTCGGGTGAGATTAGCCGCAAGACCAAGGGTGCCATCACCGCTTTCCACGCAATGGGCAAGCAGTGTAAGGATGTGTCGGGCGGTCTACCCACCTTCATCTCGCCCTGGATTGACGGCAAGAAGGCCATTATGGGTACCAACGACCTCACCAATGCCGACGCAGTGAGTGTTGCCGAGCACGAGAGGGAGTGGAATGAGATTTTCGACGGCATTCACGATGTTGTGGATGCGTGTGCATTCCAGGACGGCCACATCGACTACCACGAGCTCGACGCCTTCTTTGAGGTAAACAAGAAGCTCGCCGACCGCTACGGTATGCAGTGCTGGACCAACGCCGAGACCTTCGACAGGGATATGCCCATCAAGTTCCTCCCCATCAAGTTCGACAAGCTGCGTATGAAGCTCGAGGCTGCAAAGCGTGCCGGCTACGACAAGGCCATCACCTTTGAGTTCTCGCACTTCCTCTCGCCCCAATCGTCCTACCTGCAGGCAGGCCACCTCTACAACCGCTACAAAGAGTACTTCAACATCAAATAGTTAGGAAGGAGAAGAGATATGACAAAATCGACAACAAACAATATGAATATGGGGTATGTTATCTTTATGGCCATCGTTGCGGCCATCGGAGGCATACTCTTCGGCTACGACACGGCTGTCATTTCGGGAACGACCGAGATGGTTAAGGGCCAATTTGCACTCTCGGATATGAGGGAGGGTTGGTATGTTGGCTGTGCCCTTATTGGCTCCATCTGCGGCGTGGCCGTAGCGGGCGCAATGAGCGACAAGCTCGGCCGCAAACTCACAATGCTCATCTCGGCAGCCCTCTTTAGCATCTCGGCTATCGGTTGTGCCATCTGTGGCAACTTCGACCAGCTTGTTGCCTACCGCATCATTGGTGGCGTGGGCATCGGTATTGTATCCATCGTATCGCCCATCTACATCTCGGAGGTGTCGCCCGCCAAGGTGCGCGGAACTCTCGTATCGCTCTATCAGTTGGCCGTAACGGTGGGCTTCCTTCTCGCCTACCTTGCCAACTGGGTTATTGATGCAGGTATCGACCCTGCACTCACAGGCGACCTGTCGCTCTGGCAGAAGATGTTCAACTCGGAGGCGTGGAGGGGTATGCTCGGTAGCGAAACTCTGCCCGCTCTGTTGTTCTTCGTGATTATTTTCTTCATTCCCGAGAGCCCCAAGTGGCTGGTTGTAAACAAGAAACTCACTCGCGCTGCACAGGTCTATGGCAGGATCTACCGCTTCGAGGCCGACGCTCAGGACGAAATTGCCACCACCCAGGAGTCGATGGCCGGCGAGAGCAAGGGCAGCTGGCGCGACATCCTCAAGCCCGGCATCCTGAAGGCTGTGATTATCGGTAGTGCCATTGCCATTTTGGGCCAATTTATGGGTGTGAATGCCGTACTCTACTACGGCCCCAAGATTTTCTCCGACGCCGGTTTCGACAACCCGATGTTCTCCACAGTGCTGGTGGGTGTTGTGAATATGGTCACCACCATCTTGGCCGTCTTTATTATTGACAAGGTCGGTCGCAAACAACTCATCTATTGGGGTGTGTCGGGTATGATTGTGTGCCTTGTGGCCATTGCCGCCTACTTCCAATGGGGCGCTGCCCTCGGACTCGGCAACGGCTTTATGCTCACCTTCTTCCTCGCCTATGTATTCTGCTGCGCCATCTCCATCTCGGCAATCGTCTTTGTGCTGCTGAGCGAGATGTACCCCAACAGCGTACGCGGCAGGGCTATGAGCATTGCGGGCTTTGCCCTGTGGATTGGCACCTACCTGATTGGTCAGCTCACCCCCGTACTTCTGGGCTGGAGCCAGTCGGGTACCTTCTTCATCTTCGCCGTAATGTGTATACCTTATATACTTATTATGTGGCGCCTTGTACCCGAGACCACGGGTCGTTCGCTGGAGGAGATTGAGGCATACTGGAACAAGCAAGACAAGAAATAAAACAAACATACAATTATGACAAACGACAACAAAAACTATCTTAAGGAGTGTGCATCACTCTATCGCAAGGAACTTTGCGAGGATGTGATGCCCTTCTGGATGAAGAACGGCGTGGATAGGGTCAATGGCGGCATCTACACCTGTGTTGACAGGGACGGTACGCTTATGGACACCACCAAATCGGTGTGGTTTCAGGGCCGTTGGGGCTGGACCGCTGCCGCTGCCTACAACCGCGTAGAGCAGAACAAAGAGTGGCTCGAGGCCTCCAAGAGCGCCATCGATTTCATCGAGAAGCACTGCATCGACACCGATGGCCATATGTTCTTCACCGTAACCGCCGAGGGCGCACCCGTGCAGAAACGCCGCTATGTGTTCTCGGAGAGCTTTGCTGCCATCGCAATGGCCGAGTATGCCAAGGCTACGGGCGACAGGAGCTACGCCGAGAAGGCTCTGGAGGTCTTCAGGAGTATGAAGCGTATGCTCTCCACCCCCGGATTCTTGGAGCCCAAAACCACAACCAAAGGTCGTGGTCACTCCATTACGATGATTCTGATTAATGTGGCAGCCGTACTCAAAGGGGTGATTGACTCTCCCGAGTTGGACGAGCAAATCGACAACTCCATTGATGACATCGAGCGCTACCTTATGAATGAGGAGTACAAAACTGTGTTGGAGATGGTTGGTCCCGAGGGTGAGATGATTGACACCTGCGCAGGCCGCACCATCAACCCCGGTCACTGCATCGAAACCGCTTGGTTCATCCTCGCCGAGGCCAAACGCCGCGGCTGGGACGAGAGGCTCACCCGCATAGGTCTGAAAATCTACGATTGGGCCTGGGCGTGGGGCTGGGACGAGGAGTTTGGTGGCATCATCAACTTCCGCGACTGCAAAGGCTTCCCCCCACAGGACTACTCGCAGGATATGAAGTTCTGGTGGCCCCAGTGTGAGGCAATCATCGCCTCGCTCTACTGCTATGAGGCAACGGGCGATGAGAGCTACCTGGAGAAGTTCCGTATGGCACACGAGTGGGCTTATGCACACCTGAAGGACAACGAGATGGGCGAATGGTATGGCTATCTGCACCGCGACGGCAGCGTGGCACAGCCCGCCAAGGGCAACATCTTCAAAGGCCCCTTCCACGTGCCCCGTATGCTCATTGAGGCCTCCGAGATGATTGAGGCTATAACCAAAGAGAACAACAATTAATCACAAACCAAAAATACGCTTATGAAACTTTTTACCAAATCATTTGTAAGTAGGTCTGTGCTCGTGGCACTGATGCTATTTACATCCACCTCGCTGATGGCCCAAACACAGGTCCGCGGCACGGTGAAGGATGAGGCAGGTGATCCGATCATTGGTGCTACAGTAGTGGTGGTTGGAACCTCAACAGGTACCGACACCGACTATATGGGCAACTACAATCTGACCATCCCCAAAGATGTTAAGAATCCCAAATTGGTATTCCAATACCTCGGTATGAACGACCTTACAGAGGTGGTTGGCGGTCGCACTCGCATCGATGTTGTGATGAAGAGCGAGGCCGATGTAATTGAGGATGTTGTGGTTGTGGGCTACGGCACACAGCGCAAAGGCAGCCTCACCGCCTCCATCTCCTCCATCGACGGCGACGAGTTGCAGAAAGCCCCCACTACCAATGTAACAAGTATGCTGGGTGGCCGTATCGCAGGTATCGCTTCGGTTCAGGAGTCGGGTGAGCCCGGTATGGATGGTGCATCGCTGACGGTGCGCGGCTCCTACTACGGCGTAACCTACATTGTCGATGGCGTGCCTCGTGCTCTGGACGACATCAACCCCAACGATATTGCCAGCATCTCGGTACTTAAGGATGCTGCTGCCGCTTCGGTTTATGGTCTGAATAGTGCCGGTGGTGTGATTATCGTAACCACCAAGAGCGGTAAGGAGGGTAAGAATGAGCTGAACTACACCGGTTCGGTCGGTGTGTCGGTCAATGCCAACTTCCCCGAGTTCCTCAACGCCGAGCAGTTTGCCTGGTACTACAACAAGGGCCGCGAGATGGATGGTATGACCCCCATCTTCACCGCCGAGCAGGTTGCCCTGATGACCAACGGTGACGACTCGGATGGTTGGGGCGATACGAACTGGATTGATGAGGTATTCGGTGTGGGTATGAACACCAAACACAACATCTCCACCTCGGGTGGCAACGACAAGATGAGGTATTTTGCATCGGTGGGCTATATGAACCAGCACGGTAACATCTCGGCCTACACCTATGAGAAATATAACCTTCGTGCCAACATCAGCTCGCAGGTGAGCGACAACCTCACGCTGAAACTGACCGTTGCGGGTGGCACCGACAAGAAGAACACCCCCGGTTTCTCGTCGGGTGGTAGCGAGAGCGATGGTACTTGGATGAGCGTTGCTCGTCAGGCTGTTGCTTCGCACCCCTACCTTCCCAAGACCTACCAAGGCCTCCCCACCGCAACCCCCAACAACATCGGTCAGGGCTCCTCGCCCCTGGCAGCAGTTGACCAGAGCGGCTACAACCGCAACGATGGCTATGAGGTGCAGACCAACATCGAGCTCGAGTATAAGTCGCCCCACCTGAAGGGCTTGACCGCTCGCGTTATGGGTTCGTTCGACCACGGCTACTCGATGAGCAAGATTCTTGCAACCCCCTTCTATGTAATGCTGGCTTCTCTGCCCACCGACGGCTCGGCACAGATGAACTATTCGAAGGTTCTGGATGTGCGTGGCACCTCCTACAACACTCTCGGTGAGGGTGTCTATAGCGGCACTTCGCTTCTCGGCAACGCACAGTTGCAGTATGTGACCAAGATTGGTGACGACCACGACCTGGATGTTATGGTTGTGGGCGAGATGAGGCAGTACAAGGATCGCGGTATGGCCGCCTACGGTAAGGAGCTCCCCTTCATTGAGCTTCCCGAGCTCGGCTTTGCGACTCCCTCGGACAGCCCCATTAGCGGCTACAGCTCGCTGACCCGTCAGATGGGTTTTGTGGGCCGTTTGCGCTACGCCTATGCAGACAAGTATATGCTCGAGGCCACCGCTCGTTACGACGGTAGCTACAAGTTTGCAGGCAACATCGACGGCAAACGCTGGGGCTTGTTCCCCGCCGTATCGCTCGGTTGGCGTGTGAGCGAGGAGGAGTTTATGCTCGGCACCGACGAGTGGCTCGACAACCTCAAAGTAAGGCTCTCGGCCGGTGAGGTTGGTGTGGACGATGTCAGCCCCTACGGCTTCCTGAACCAGTATGGTCAGGGCTCACCCGTATATCTGGGTGGCAACCGCTTCAACACCCTGGGTGTGACCTCCATCGCAAACCTCAATCTCACCTGGGCACGCACCCGTTCGTTCAATATCGGTATGGATGCCACAATGTGGAGCGGCTTGCTGGGCGTTGAGTTTGACCTCTTCTACACCCACACCTACGATATGCTTACCTATATGGGTGGTAAATATCCCCCTTCGATGGGTGGCTACTACCCCATCTATGAGAACTTCGGCGAGCAGGACAGCCGCGGTCTTGAGCTTGTGCTAACCCACAAAAACACCATCGGTGTTGGCGCAGACGCTCTGCACTACAATGTGGCTCTGAACCTCACCTACGCCTACTCGCGCTGGCTCAAATATACCGACAAGGCCGACACCCCCGACTACCAGTGTTATGCCGGTCAGGAGCTGGGCGCAATGCTCGGTTGGGTAGCCGACGGCCTCTACCAGAGCGAGGAGGAGATCGACAACTCGCCTTGGCCTTGGGAGCAGCGTCCCCGCGTTGGTGACATCAAGTATGTGGACCTCTCGGGTAACGGCATTGTGGACTATGAGGATAAGGCCTTCACCGGCCGTAGCAACAGGCCCAAACTGACCGCCGGTCTGAACCTCTCGATGGCTTGGAGAAACTTCGACTTCTCGACCCTGATTACCGGTGCGGCAATGTTTGACATCTCGCTCACGGGTACATACTACAACGGTATGGACGACAACACCATCTTCACCGAGACCTTCAAGGAGGGTGGCAACTCGCCTGTCTATCTGGTTGAGAACGCGTGGAGGGAGGACAACCCCAACGGTACCTATCCCCGTCTTACCGTTAATGCTCCCACAAACAACAACGGTCTGGCTTCGACCTTCTGGTTCAGGGATGGTAAGTATCTGCGTGTGAAGTCTATGCAGTTGGGCTACACTCTTTCCAAGAAGGCTTGCGAGAGCATCGGCCTAGGCAATGTGAGGGTATATGTAGAGGGCTCCAACCTTCTCACCATCAGCGGTCTGCCCGAGGGTATCGACCCCGAGTCGCCCGGTGTAAACAACGGTTACTACCCCCAGCAGAAGACCTTTATGGGTGGTATCTCTGTTACCTTCTAATCGCAAAGTCATAGAGAGAATAACAACGCTAAAATAAGATAATACAAGTATGAAAAAATATATGAAATTAGCATTGGCACTGCTGGGTGTAGCGCTTGTGGGCTGCTCCGATGGAGAGAGCTTCCTGGACACCACCCCCACAGATGCCGTATCGGACAAGCTCGTATGGAGCAAGCCCGAGTATGCCGAGCTGAACATCAACAGCTTCTACCACATAATCGACGCTCTCGGACAGTTCGATACCGCACAGACCGCTGTTGGTATCTCGGAGGGTATGACCGACATTCTCAAATATGGCTCCACCGCACAGAATACCCATATGTGGTTCGCCAACGAGATGGCCTATCAGACTGCACCTTCGGCAAGTTCGGCCAGCTACTACCTTGGTAACTGGAGCTGGTGCTACGGTAAGATGACCTCGCTCAATCAGGCTCTCAGCAACCTCCACCAATACAAGGAGAACTTCAGCGAGGCCGAGTGGAACCGCTACACCGCCGAGATTCGCTTCTTCAGGGGCCTCATCTACTTCGAGTTGATGAAGCGCTACAAGGAGATTATCATCTACGACTACGATATGACCCAGATTAAGGCCGACAAGGCTCTCAGCAGCGAGAAGGATGGTTGGGATATGGTTCAGGGCGACCTGGAGTATGCCGCTGCCAATCTGCCCAGCATCGAGGCTGCCGCATATCGCGTAAGCTCCGAGGCTGCCTATGCACTCCTCTCGAGGGCTATGCTCTATGCAGAGCGCTGGGATGTGGCTGCCACTGCCGCCAAGAAAGTCATCGACTCGGGCAAGTTCTCCCTCACGGCCGACTATGCTACCGCTTGGAGCAAAACCCGCCTGCAGGGCAACACCGAGTCAATTCTGGAGTATGAGTACAACCGCGAGGGCGTAACCCACAACTTCGACGACAACTTCACCCCCGGTGGCGACCCCGGTCGCGTTCTGGGCGCACTTGGCAACCCCACACAGGAGATGGTTGAGAGCTACGAGTTGGCAGGCGGCAAGGGCGACTATCCCGACTGGGAGGCTTGGCACTCCGGCAAGGCCGTAGATCAGACCCCTCCCTTCGATCAGCTCGAGCCCCGCTTTGCTGCCACCATTCTCTACAATGGCTGCCAGTGGAAAGGCCGCACCATTGAGCCCTACGACGGCGGTGTGGACGGCTTTATGGAGTGGCGTCTGAAACCCATCAACGAGGGTAAGACCGTGACGGGCTACTTCCTGCGCAAGTTGGTGGACGAGAACCACGACCTTTCGGCCTACTCGCGTAGCACCCAGCCCTGGATTGCTATTCGCTATGCAGAGGTGCTTTTGAACTTTGCCGAGGCTGCCGCCAAAGGTAGCGACGCAGTGCTCAAAAAGGAGTCACTCGGTGCGCTCAACCAGGTGCGCGAGAGGGTTGGTCTGAAGGCTCTGAATGTGAGCGGCGACAAACTCAAAGAGGCTATCTACCGCGAGAGGAAAGTGGAGCTCGCGTACGAGGGTCAGTACTACTGGGATATGCGCCGTCTGAAATTGGCCGAGAAGGAGTTTTCCAACTACCGCGTACACGGCCTGAAGGTTGATAAGGTGGGCGACAACAGCTTCACCTACACCTACATCGACTGCGACGGTCAGGACCGCTACTTCCCCGCAAAACTCTACCGTGTGCCCCTGCCACAGGACGAGTTGGATGGCAATGGCGAAGTGGACCAGTATCCCGAGTGGAGATAGTATCTTGTGATTGTTACACAGAAGAATATAGAGAGAAACAATGAAAACGAATATAAAACTTTTTGCAGCCCTTGCAGCCTTTGCTATGGTGGCGTGTCAGGAGCCCGTGGAGGTGCCTCCCACCACTACCGCCCTCGGCATTAACAGTGTGACTGCCACCTTCCTGAAGGGCGAGTTGGCCTCCAACAAGATGGCCGTATTTAGCACCCCCGTAACTACCCTCGAAGAGGACATCGTGATTCCCATTCCCTGGTTCTTCCCCGAGGATAGCGACAATGTGATTACCGACATCACCCAGATGCGTGTGACGGCAAATATGGACTACAACTGCTTCCTTGACCCCGGTCTGTGTGTGCTCGATTTGACCAAGTCAAACCTATTTGTCTACACCGACGGTCGTGGCGAGAAGCACAACATCGTCATCCGTGGCGAGATTCGCAGACTTCCCCACAAGCAGATTATCGACTTCCAGGTAACCAACCCCTCGTTGATTACCATCGTTGATGAGGCCAACAAGGTGATTAACATCTCCTACACCGACGCTACCGAGCCTCTGCTGGGTGCTTGTGAGGTGGAGTACACCCTCTCGCCCCACGCCAGCTGCTCGATTGACAGCTCGGAGACCATCGACCTTACGACCCTCAAAGAGGTTGTTGTAACCGCCCACGACGGTTCGCAGCAGGCCTACACTATCAAGACCAAGAACTCCACACCCCAGAAGGTGCCCTATGGCTATGCCACCGGCAGCGAGAACGAGTTGTGGTATATTGAGATGGAGGGCCTCGGCATTCCTTGCTTGGAGACCAACAACCAGTCGCTGGCCGTTTGTGGCAAATACCTGGTTGCTTGCCCCGGCACAGGCGACGCCCCCATCCTCCTCAACAAAAACACCGGTAAGAAGGAGATGACTATGACCCTCTCGGGTGGCGTAGAGGCAGGCTATGTTTGCAACGACGATGCAGGCAACCTTCTCATCTCCAACCACACCGACGCAACCTTCTGCATCTGGAAGACCAACGATGTTAACACTACTCCCGAGCTCCTGCTCTCCTATGAGAACACCTCCGGCTATCCCCTCGGTGGTGGTTTCAAGGTTCAGGGCGACATCAATGGCGACGCACTCATCGTAGCACCCTTCTGGGGCACCGAGGTGGGTGGTGGTCAGAACAATATCATCTACTGGCACATCACAGGTGGTGTTGTAAGCGAGCCCACCACACAGGCCATCACCGGCTTTGTTGGTATCGCTTGGATGCCCACCTTCTGGAACACCGTTAACAACTCGCCTCTGGCATTTACCCCTATGGGTACAAGGATTGAGGATGGTCTTTTGATCAGCGTATATGACGAGAACGCCCTCTACTTTGTGGACGGCACCACCTTCACCTGCTCGAAGTTGCTCGATCCCTACACCACCTTTGGCAATCCCCCCATCAACCGCTCCATTAGCGCCAAGCATTTCAACAATGCACGCTATGTGGCTCTCTTTGCAACGGGTGCTTGGCCTGCTTGGGCAGTGAATACCTACATCTACCTCTACGATATGACCTCGCTGGCAGGTATGAGTGGCACTATTGAGTCCACAACCGCTATGGTATTCAACATTGCCCCCGAGACCTTCTATGAGCAGGGCGGCGGCACCGGTGGTGGTGTAGCACCTGTGGGTGATGTCATCTTGGTACCCTCGTCGGACGGCTACTACATGTCGCTCTTCTGCATCGATAACAACAACCGCCTGGTTGTGGCATATCAGGTGGATTGTATCGACCGCGAGGCCTCCGAGGAGTAGTCCAAGTAGAACAATAAGAGATAATAGAGATGAAAATTACCAATAAAATATTGATGCTTCTGGCTGTGGGAGTGGTTGCCTTTGCAACCACCTCCTGCACCGAGAAAGAGCCCTATGTTCCCGAATGGGAGTGGGGTGAGGGAAATCCCGAGGGCCCATCGGATAAGCCCGATGACCCATCCGACAAGCCTTCGGATGACCCCTCGGATAAACCTGTGGACCCCGCAAACCTCAAGCCCCGCTACCTGTGGATTGATGCGGCAGCCAACTTCCCCGACTATGCCAACAACAAGGCACAGATTGCAACCGATTTGAAGAAGGTGGCCCAGACAGGCTTTACCGACATCGTCGTAGATGTGCGCCCCACCAATGGTGATGTGCTCTTCGAGACGGACCTGCTGCCTATGATTACCCGTATGGACTATTGGAGCAAAAGCGGCTATCAGTTCTTCTATCGCACCGAGACCTGGGACTATCTGCAGGCATTCATTGAGGCCGGTCACGAGGCCGGCTTGAGGGTCCACGCAGGTATGAACACAATGGTCGGCGGCAAACGCTACCCCTACGGACTTGGTGAGGATGGTATGCTCTTCCGCGACAGCAGTCGCAAGGAGTGGGCCGAGGTGCTCAACCTCCCCGAGGGATTGACCAACATGATGGACACCAACGACGACAGCTACTCGACCAAGTTCCTCAACCCCGCCCACCCCGAGGTTGTGGAGTTCCTGCTCGACCTGCTGGAGGATTTGGCCTCCTACAAGGATTTGGATGGTATCTTCCTCGACCGTTGTCGCTACGACTGCTTGGTGGCCGACTTCTCGGACACCTCGCGCAAGGCTTTCGAGGAGTATGTTGGCAAGAAGGTGGAGAATTGGCCCAACGACATCTTGACTCCCGGCCAGACCACCTCTTCCCACCCCAACGCTCTGCAGAAACAGTGGTTGGAGTTCCGCGCCAAGACCATCCACGACTTTGTGGAGAAGGCCGAGGTGAGGGTGCATAGTGTGAATCCCGACATTCAGTTTGGAGCCTATGTGGGCGGCTGGTATTCGAGCTACTACGATGTGGGTGTAAACTGGGCCTCGCCCTCCTACCCCACAAGCAGCCACCACTCGTGGGCCTCGCTGAACTACAAGAACTATGGCTATGCCGACCACCTGGACTTCATCCTCATTGGTGCCTACGCCTCGGCTACGAGCATCTACGGCTCGAGCGAGTGGAGCGTGCAGGGCTTCTGCAAGACCGCCGGCAAGGTTCTTATGGGCGATTGTCCCTATGCGGGTGGCCCCGATGTGGGCAACTGGGCAACCAACGGACTTTCCGACGCCAAACTGCGCGAGGCTGTGAGCCAGACTGTTGATGCAGCCATCAACGATAGCGACGGCTACTTCTGCTTCGACCTGATTCATATCAAAATGTATGACTATTGGGCACCTCTGAAAAAGGGCATCGACGCCTATCTGGAGGCCAATAAATAACCAAGAATCGTATGAAACAACTCAAACGAGCAGTATTGCTTGCTATGGCGACACTTATGGGCTCGCTCACCCTGGGCTTTGCAGCCCAGGTGAGTGGCTCGGTGCAGACCACCGATGGCAAAGGCATTGAGGGAGTTGTCGTAACGGACGGCTACAACTTCGCCCAGACCAACAAGAAAGGTAAATATACCCTGGGGGTGGACGCACGCGCACGCCATATCTACATCTCCACCCCCTCAGGCTATCTTGTGGAGAACAAAGGAAGCATTCCACAGTTCTTCATCCCCTTGGACAAGGAGGTGAAAAAATATGACTTTACGCTCACCCCCAACCCCAACGACGACACCAAGCACACCTTCTTTGCTACGGCCGATGTGCAGGCGACCTCTCTGGATGACATCCAGCGCTACAAGACCATCGCCGAGGATATGGGAGCTCTGGCGGCAAGCATAGGTGGCGACTACTTCAGCGTGGATTGTGGCGACATTGTGGGCGACTCGCCCTGGCTCTACCCCCACTATTTGGAGGTGGGCGACAGTGTGGGTATTCCCGTGTGGCGCATTCTGGGCAACCACGATATGAACTACAACGGCAAATGTTTCGAGACCTCCTACAAGACCTTTGAGGAGATTTTTGCCCCCAACTACTACTCGATGAACAGGGGCAATGCCCACTACATCTTCCTGAACAACAACTTCTATGTCGGCAGGGAGTATTTCTATGTTGGCTACTACACCGAGGCTCTGCTGGAGTGGCTCGAGAAGGATTTGAGCTATGTGTCCAAGGATGCGGCGATCTTTGTCATCCAGCACATCCCCGCACGCCTCTCGCCCACACAACTTCCCTTCGAGTATAACGGCTATGTTATGGCCGAGCAGACGATGAATGCAGGCTCGATTTTCAAACTTCTGGGCGACTACAAGAATTGCCACATCATCTCGGGACATATGCACTTCAACCTCAATGTGGAGCACACCGAAGGCCCAATGGAGCACAACACAGGTGCCGTGTGTGGCACTTGGTGGAGGGGCGAGGTGTGCCTGGACGGTACCCCTATGGGCTATGGTGTCTATGAGGTTGATGGCAACAAGGTAACTTGGTACTACAAATCCTCGGGCTTCGACAAGGAGTATCAGCTGCGTGCCTACAAGCCCGGCAGCAAGGCCGACCAGCCCACTGCGGTGGTGGCCAATGTGTGGAACTGGGACAGCAAGTGGAGCGTGGAGCTCTACGAGGATGGCGTAAAGACAGCCGATATGACCCAATTTGAGGGCTACGACAGGGCCGCCTATGAGCTCTGCTCCGACAAGGAAAAGGTGGTTTATGCGTGGATTTCGCCCGTGGCAACCACCCACCTCTTCTCGGCCGAGCCCAAGAATCCCAACGCACATATCGAGGTGAGGGCTACCGACCGTTTCGGCCGCACCTACACCGCAATTCTCGAGTAAAAACCTTTTTTTTCGGACTATGAAACGAGCTTACGCATTGGATGCACTGAGGGGCTACGCCATTATTACAATGGTGCTCTCGGCTACGGTGGTAGCGGGCATACTCCCCGAGTGGATGTACCACGCCCAGACCCCTCCCCCAACCCACGCCTATATGCCCGAAATCTCGGGCCTCACCTGGGTTGATTTGGTCTTCCCCTTCTTCCTCTTTGCTATGGGTGCGGCACTGCCGTTCTCCATTGGCTCGCGCCTGGAGAGAGGTCACAAGTGGTGGAGGATTGCCACCGATGTAGTGTTGCGCTTTTTGCAACTCGCCTTCTTCGCCATCTTCATCCAGCACTTCTACCCCTATGTGCTCTCCTCGCCGCAGGATATGCGCAGTTGGCTGTTGGCCCTTGCCGCCTTTGCGGTGCTCTTCCCAATGTTTATGCGCTTCGGGAAGGTGCCTTTGTGGGGGCGCATTGCCATAAAGGTTTGTGCCTATGGAGTGGCGGTGGCTATGCTCGTTATGACCGACTACGCTCTGGTGGAGAGTTTCTCGCCCGAGTTTAGCAACATCATCATCCTTATTCTCTCCAATGTGGCTCTCTTTGCGGGCCTTGTCTATCTGACGACATCGGCAAAATGGTTGCAGGGCAGGGGCCGAGAGGTGCGTATGGTGCTCTTTGTGGCACTCTCGCTCCTGGTGCTGGGTGCCGATGTGGAGGGTAGTTGGGCCTCAGGTGTGATGCACTATTCGCCCCTGTGGTGGCTCCTCAGGATGGACTATCTGCGCTACCTGCTCATTTTGCTGCCCGCAATGGAGGCCGGTGAGATGCTCCGCAAGTCTATGAGTGGCAGCGAAGCCATCACCGAGCGTGGCCGACAGAACGACCGCTGGGCACTCCTCTTGGCTGTGGCCGCTGTGGTCATTATAGTGGCAACCCTCACCGCGGTGCAGAACCACAACATAGGCCTTTGGGCCATTGTGACCATCGCCACCCTGTTGGTTATGGCACTGTCGGCACGAAGGGTTAGCGGCTCGATGGGCACCCTCTGGAGCCGTCTGACGCTACTTGCGGCAGTGATGATGGTTCTGGGAATTATGGCCGAGCCCCTGCAGGGAGGTATCAAAAAGGACCCCGCAACGCTGGGCTACCTCTTCACAACAGCAGGCTTGGCTGTGGCAGGCTTGGTGGCTCTGAGTGTGACGATTGACTACTTCGGTCATCGCAAGGCAACGGCCTTCCTCTGGCAGAGCGGCCAGAACCCTATGGTGGCCTATGTTGCGTGTGACCTTATGGTCTATCCGCTCTTGAACCTCACGGGCGGTGTGGCGCTTTTGTGGCCACTCTACTCGTCGCCCTGGCTCGGATTCCTCCACGGAGTGATTCTGACCTCCGTCACGGTGCTTATCACAATGCTCACAACGCGCCTGAAATGGTTCTGGCGAACATAACAAAGCAGGTGGCGTAATGCCGATAAACAAAAAACCTCGCAGAGTTTTCTGCGAGGTTTTTTGTTTGCCCCAAATGGCTACTCTACCGAGATTTCATCCACGAAGAGGAAGCCTTGTGCTCCGGGGAAGTAGGCGTGCCACGAGGGGATGCTGTGCTCACAGGCAATCTCCACCTTCACATAGCGGGCCTCGGTGGGGGCGTATTCTACGGTGTGGTGGTAGAGGCCGTGGTCGTCCTCGAGAGTCATCGGAGCATACTCCTCAACTACAACCTCACGCCACTCCATCTTGTCGCTCGAGAGCCACACCTTCACACCGCGAGCGTCCATACACCCATCGTCCTTATTTACGCACACATTGAACTTCACACGGCTTGTCTGCTTCTGCTCACCAAGGTCAATGAGGGCGACACAGGGGGTGTTGTAGAAGCCGAGCCAACGGCCTGTGCGGTAGTTTTTGTTGCCCACCATACCGTCAACAAGCGTGGGGGCGCCACCAAAGGTGTAACTTGCCGCGGGCACCGTAAGGAGCTCCACAGAGCAGAGAGTCGATGAGGAGAAACTAACCTCCACAACCATAGGCTGGCTCATACGACCGTAGCGGTGGGCCGAGGCCTTGAGGGTTGCCGTGTGGTCAATGAGAACACCCTCCGAGGTGTAGAGTGGCGAGCGGGGCGTGGGCTCCGAGCCATCGAGGGTGTAGTGGATGGGGGCACCGTCGAGAGTTGTGAGGGTTGCTTTCAAGGCACGCTCACCCTTGGCGGGCTGCAGGTCGGCCACAACATCCAACACATAGGGGGCATAGTTGTAGTCGAGAGCCCTATAGCGGTCGAGCATAGGCTGCAGACGCTTGAGGAAACGATCATAGTCTTTCTGTGTGGGGTTGCTCCACTGCACCTCCGCAAGGGCCGACATACGAGGAAGGGCCATATGCTCAATGTGGTCGGTGGTGTGGATATACTCGGTCCAGATGTTGGCCTGCACACCGATTATATACTCTCGCTTATCGGCAGGAATCTTGGCGGTGGGGTCGTAGCCGTAGACATTCTCAATGGGGTTGTAGCCACCAATGGCGAAGGGCTCCCTATCGACCTCCTTGGTCTGGTAGTAGTCGAAGTAGAGGAGATTGTTGGGCACCATAATAGCGGGCACACCACGGGTAGCAGCCTTGATACCGCCCGCATCACCACGCCACGACATAATGACCATATTGTCGCCAATGTTGTCGCCGTCGAGCACCTCATCCCAGCAGATAACCTTCTTGCCGTAGGCTGCCAAGTGATCGCTCATCTGACGCATAAACCAGCCCTGAAGAGCCTCCTCGGGCGACTTGGCGGTGGTGTTCTGGAGTCCGAGGGCCTCGATGCGGGCCTGACACTTGGGACACTCCTCCCAACGCACCTTGGGGCACTCATCGCCACCAATGTGGATATACTCATAGGGGAAAATGGCTACAATCTCGTCGAGAACATCTTTGCAGAACTGCACAGCCTTATCGTTGCCGGCGCAAAGAAGATCCTCCGACACACCCCAGATGGTCCACACATCGTAGGGGCCACCCGTACAGCCCAACTCGGGATAGGCAGCCAAAACGGCAACCATATGGCCGGGCATATCAATCTCGGGGATGATGTCGATGTGGCGCTCGGCCGCATACTCCACAACCTCACGCAACTCCTTCTGTGTGTAGAACATACCCTTACCATAGGGCTTGCCATCCCACACACCGCTATTGCGACCGATGACGGTCTCCTTGCGAGTTGTACTGATGGTTGTGAGTTCGGGATACTTCTTAATCTGCACCCTCCAGCCTTGGTCGTCCACCAAGTGCCAATGGAAGGTGTTGATATTGTGCAGCGCCAAGATGTCGATGTACTTCTTGATGAAGTCCACATTCTGGAAGTGGCGAGCAATGTCGAGGTGCATACCGCGATAGCCAAATCGGGGGAAATCCTCAACCTCAACGGCAGCCAGCTCCACAGAGCCATACTTGCCCACAGGCAACGCCTTACGCAGAGTCTGAATGCCATAGAAAAGGCCATCTGCCGAGCCGCCCATAATGCGCACACCGCAACTATCTACCCTCAAGGTGTAGCCCTCGGGGTGAGCGATAGCCTCATCAATGCCGAGCACAATGGCGGCAGCAGTGGCAGCAGCAGCGTCATACTGCGCTGGGCGAGAGAGTCGTATGGAGGTCGCCTCGGCCACATAGTCAATCAGAAATTCCACATCGCGGATATCAACCTCGGGGGAGTAGAGCACTCGGGTTGTGCGGTCGAGCACAAAGGGGCTCTGCTGGTCGAGCAGGGTGACAGATTGTGGTTGGGGGATAACATCGTAGTTGCTCACCGAAGCCATCTGGCGAGAATTTCCGCAGCTGTGCATCCCCACCACAGCGAGGAGCATCACCGCCAAGCGGAGAGTTCTATACACGAAGGTATGTTTCATAGTAACTTTGAGTTAGATTAAGTGGTTAATTAGGGCAAAGATAGCAATTAATTGCTGCAAAAGGAAATATTTTACCCCATAAAGCGCCGCTGTCTGAAGGGCGAGTTGATAAATTTGCAAAAAAGTTCTATCTTTGCCTAACTAACAGATAGGTGTTAGTACTAAAGAACAGACAAATTTACAGTTATGGCAAAGATGTTATTTTTAGGAGGTTTGGGTGCTGGTGAGATTATCATCATCGCACTTGTTATCCTTCTCCTTTTCGGCGGCAAGAAGATTCCCGAACTGATGCGTGGCCTGGGCAAAGGCGTGCGCTCCTTCAAGGAGGGTATGAACGAGGCCAAAGAGGAGGTTCAGAAGATCGACGAAGAGGTAAAAAAAGAGCAATAATCACAGGTGGCGACACACGCCAGAGTGAAGATGTCCGACCAGGCGAAGAGTTTCTGGGCCCATCTCGATGAGCTCAAGAGTCATATTGTACGCATTGTGGCTGTCGTGGTAGTAGCTACCGCGGTGGCCTTTGGCTTTAAGGAGTGGCTCTTCGATGTGGTCTTGGCTCCCACAAGTGGCGACTTTGTCACCTACCGACTCATCGAACGCATCAACCTGATGGCCACTTCGGCCGAGGGAGCAGCCCCACACCAAATAATCAACACGGGGCTTGCGGCACAATTTATCATTCACCTGCGGGTGGCACTCTATATGGGACTGCTGGTGGCCTTGCCCTACCTCATCTACTCCCTGTTTAGTTTCATCTCCCCCGCCCTCTACGACCACGAGCGCCGTCACACACGCCGATATGTGGCCGGAGGCTATGTGATGTTCCTGATGGGGTGCGCCCTCAACTACTTTGTGATTTTCCCCTTCACATTCCGCTTTCTTTCCAGCTATCAGGTGAGTGGCGATGTGCCCAATATGATAACCCTTGAGTCCTACATCTCCACCCTGCTGGGTATGACTCTCGTTATGGGTGCCCTCTTTGAGATTCCGGTGGTGTGTGCCCTTCTGGCAAGGCTCGGAGTGTTGCACCACAAAAGGATGGTCGCCGCCCGCCGCTATGCCATTGTGATTGCACTCATCCTGTCGGCTATCATCACCCCCACGGGCGACCCCTTTACTCTGATGCTGGTTGCGGTGCCCGTCTGGATGCTCTATGAGATAGGCGTGTGGGTTGTGCGCGCAGTGGAGCGACCCTCGAATTAATAAACCATTTTATTAATACACCCCACTTAAAGCAATCAACAAGTTAAAATATTTAGAAATTGGAAGGATTTTTTGACTTTACTATTGCGCTGATTACAAACAACATAGCACACCGAAAACAAAATTAATATAATAAAACGCGTATTTTTAACCTATTTAATTTTGTTTTCACTTTTAGTATTTTTAATTTTGAAATGCATATTAGGGTGAATTTATGCCTAAATTGCTCCGCGTCAGCAGTGAAGGTCGCCGCCCGAAAAGCGAAAAAAATGACAACAAACACCAAATTCATTTACTAACTAAAAACATCTTTAAAATTATGAAAAAGTTTTTTGCAATTTTTGCAATTGCGGCAATGCTTTTCGCTTGCGAGGAGCCTGTGCCCGAGACAACTCTCTCGCTCGACAACGAGGCTGAGGCAACTTTGAACCTCTCGACCGACGCTGTTTCGAAAACCATTACCTTCTCGACCAACGCTGCTTGGAGTGCTGCTGCTGATGTAGAGTGGATTACCGTTACTCCCGCAGAGGGCGT
Organism: Tidjanibacter sp.; assembly: GCA_045633765.1. Taxonomy (GTDB): domain Bacteria; phylum Bacteroidota; class Bacteroidia; order Bacteroidales; family Rikenellaceae; genus Tidjanibacter. The sequence continues at coordinate 22,593 of JAZQZA010000005.1, forward strand.
TGCAGGTACCGCTATTGAGCTCACCATCGCTGTTGCCAAGAACGAGGCTTACGAGGGCCGCGCAGGTAAGGTGACCATCACCGCTGCAGAGAAAGCTGTTGAGATCGCTGTTAGCCAGGGTCAGGTTGACGAGGTTAACGTAGGCGACGCAGAGATTCTCTATGTTGGCTACGAGGGTGGCGAGGTTGAGCTCCCCGTAAACCACAACATCGAGTACACCGTTACTTCGGATGCTGATTGGGCAGTTGTAGGTGGCACCCGCGCACTCACCACTACCACCACCGTTATCAATGTTGCTATGAACACCACCGGCGCAGAGCGTACCGCTACCCTCCTTGTTGAGGCTGCTGGTTTCGAGTATGAGGTTTATTTGACCCAGAGCGGCAAGGCCTTCTCGACCACCGTATGCGATGTATTCGGCGCACAGATTACCACCTTCACCAGCGGTCCTATGAGCGGTAACGCAATGGTTTCGATCGCAGTTTTGGGTGACAAACTCGTTGTTTGCCCCGGTAACGGTGAGGCTACCAAACTTTTGGACAAAACTACCGGTGAGGTTGTTGGTACCCTCAACACCGGTGACTTCGTTCCCTACTATGTTGAGAGCGATGACGCTGGCAACCTTGTTATGTGCAACCGTAACCTCTACGATCCCTCGACCTACTGGTGGACCGCTGATTTCAAGGTTTACTATATGACTTCGGAGACCGCTACTCCCGTTCAGCTCATCAATGGTGCTCAATATGGTGCTATCGGTGCTGCATTTGATGTTCGTGGCGATGTTACCGCCAACGCTCTCATCCTTGCTGCTCACGAGGGTCTGCCCGACATCTCGATGGGTGCTTCGGTTGAGGTATGGCAGATTGCAGGTGGCGTAGCAGGTGAGAGCACTAAGGCTACCGTTACCGGTATCACTCCTCTCTGGGATGCTGAGGCTTGGAACTGCACTCCTCACAACTTCCCCTCGTTCGCTCTGGTAGGCGACACTCTCGAGGCTGGTGCTTTGTATGGCTTCTATGACAACAACAACCTCCACTTTATGGATGGCAACTTCGCTTCGACCGTTGTAGCTCCCGCTATGTACGACTGGCAGCGTTCGCTCGCTTCGATCGACATTCACAATGTAAATGGTGCTCCCATTGCAGCTATCACCGGTGGCGACCTCTTCGCTGACTACGGTGCAAGCACCCCCATCTACATCCTCAATGTTGCTACCCAGCAGGTTGTTGCAACTCTCGCAACCTTCAACCAGGCTACCGATTGGGTTATCAACGAGGCTACCGCTTGGTACACCTTCTGGCCCAGCGTAAACGCTACTGCCGACATCACCTTCGAGACTATCGATGGCGGTTTGGTAGTTTACTACATCGACAACAACCACAACTCGATTGAGGGTTTGGTAGTTGGTATGTAATTCAATAGGTCACAACCGACTTAAAGAGTATAGCTTGAGAGGGGCAGGGCAGATTGCTGTCCTGCCCCTCTTCTTTGATTGGTCAACCATCGCGGGCGCGTTGCGCCCGATGGAGATAGGGAGTGTAGGGAAGTTAAGGAATTTAAGGAGGTTAGAGAGGCTGGGGCGGTTTTCCCTAAACTCCCTAAACTCCCTAAATTCCCTAAACTCATAGACCTCCCAGACCTCCCATAACCCCCAAAAACAACTTTCAACTAAAATGAAGCGTCTATATACAATATTGGTGGCACTGTGCCTCTGTGTGTCGCTGGTTGTGGCTTGTGGTCCCCAGCCCGAAGGTCCCACTCCCGAGCAGCCCGAAACACCCGAGCAGCCCGAAGAGCCCGAAGAGCCCGAGGTGCCACAGCCCACGGGACGCAACGAGCTCACAAAGCTAGATGGCTATCCCGAGGGTGTGTCGGTCTACAACTTCAAGAACTTCTATGAGGACGGCACCGACGACTTCTGCATCGGCTACTTCGCCATTGTGGATACGAAGAAGAACCCCGCGCTGAAGTTCAACGCTGTCTATGTGGAGCAGGACGCAACCCCCTCCGACATCTTCGCCTCGTTTGAGGGCGGCACCCCCATTTTGGCCACCAATGGTGGCTACTTCTGGGACGGCGAGTCGCTCTCACTGCTCATCTCGAAGGGCGAGATGAAGAGCATCGCTGCACAGTATACCTGGCCTTCGTATGAGGGTCAGAGCTACACCGCCTGCCCCATCAGGGCGGCCTTTGGTGTGCACGCCGATGGTCGTATGGAGGCCACCTGGGTCTATTGCTGTCCCGACGATGGCAACCGCCCCTACTCCTTCTCCTCGCCCAAGGGCAACAACGAGAAGATGGGTGTATTCACCAGCTCGCCCCACAAATCGACCGACGGTGGCAAACTCTGGACCCCCGAGGAGGCTATCGGTGGCGGCCCTATGTTGCTCAAGGATGGTAAGAATGTGGCCGAGAGCAGCTACTGGAAGGAGGTTCTCCACAGTGGCGGCACCGCAGCACTCTCCTACCAGCCCCGCACAGCCATCGGCTACACCGAGGATGGTAAGATTATCCTCTTTGTGTGCGACGGCCGCAAGATGAACGGCAGTTGGGGCTACACCCTGCCCGAGCTGGCCGACCTGCTGAAAGGCTTGGGTGCCGTGTGGGCAATCAACCTCGACGGCGGCGGCTCA
>JAZQZA010000006.1:0-16774 GCA_045633765.1 Tidjanibacter sp.
GACAAAAAAATAGGTAATTGTTTTGTGTTAAGAAAAAAGTTTGTATATTTGCGGGCTAATTTTAGCCAAATTTAATTTATAAACTATGTACGTAATAGTAGAAATCGCAGGCCAACAGTTTAAGGCTGAGAAAGGTAGGAAGCTCTACGTAAACCGTCTCCACGAGGATGTTGATGCCTCGGTGAGCTTCGACAAAGTCCTGCTGGTAGAGAACGACGGTCAGGTTTTGGTAGGCACACCTGTTGTAGAAGGTGCCTCTGTAAAAGTTAAGGTTCTTCGCCACTTGAGGGACGACAAAGTTCTTGTTTTCAAGAAGAAACGTCGTAAAGGCTATCAGAAACTGAACGGTCACCGTCAGTATCTGACCCAGGTGGTAATTGAGGACATTATTGTTGCATAACTAAAAAAATTCACAGACAATGGCACACAAGAAAGGTGTAGGTAGTTCGAAGAACGGCCGTGAGTCGGAGAGCAAACGACTCGGCGTAAAATTGTTCGGCGGTGAATTTGCAAAAGCAGGCAACATTCTGGTCCGCCAGCGTGGTACCGTACACAACCCCGGCGAGAACGTGGGTATGGGTAAGGATCACACTTTGTTCGCTTTGGTAGACGGCACCGTTACTTTCCGCAAGAAAGAGGGTGGCAAGTCCTTCGTAAGCGTTACTCCCATCAGCGAGTAAGAGAAGAACTCACAACAAAGAAAAAAGGTTTCGGAATTTCCGAAACCTTTTTTTATTTTGGCAGTGTCGCCGCCTTTGCAGCGACACCGTTTTCTCTATTTGGTCAGCACTCCCCACAAAGCATCCTTGAGCTCTGTGATACCCTGCATTGCCACCGAGGAGATGAAGTAGGCAGGGATACCCTCGGGGAGGGTGGTCTTCAGGTGGTCGATAATCTCCTCATCCACCATATCACACTTGGTGATGGCAAGGAGCCTCTCCTTATCCAGCAGCTCGGGGTTGTACTCGCGGAGCTCGCCCAGCAAAATCTCATACTCCTTTTTGATGTCGTCCGAGTCGGCAGGGACCATAAAGAGCAGCACCGAGTTGCGCTCGATGTGCCTCAGGAACCTCATACCGAGTCCCCTACCCTCGTGTGCGCCCTCAATAATACCGGGGATGTCGGCCATAACGAACGAGTGGCCATCCCTCACCTCCACGATGCCGAGGTTGGGCTCCAGAGTGGTAAATGCGTAGTTTGCAATCTTGGGTTTGGCGGCCGAAACAACGCTCAGCAGTGTCGATTTGCCCGCATTGGGGAAGCCCACAAGGCCCACATCGGCGAGCACCTTGAGCTCCAAGATGAAGGCTCCCTCAAGGCCCTCCTCACCGGGTTGTGCGTAGCGAGGGGCCTGATTTGTGGCGGTCTTGAAGTGCCAGTTGCCCAGACCTCCGCGGCCACCCTTGAGCAACACCAGCTCCTCGCCGTGGGCAGTAACCTCACCCACAATCTCGCCCGTCTCGGCATCACGCGCAACCGTACCGAGGGGCACCTCGATAATCTGGTCGGCAGCCGTCTTGCCCGACATACGCGAGCCACCACCAGCCTCACCATTCTGGGCAAAGACGTGGCGAGCATACTTGAGGTGGATGAGGGTCCAATATTGGCTGTTACCCCTCAGGATGACGCTACCACCGGCACCGCCATCACCACCATCGGGACCACCATAGGCCACAAATTTCTCCCTGCGGAAATGGGCACTACCTGCTCCGCCCGCACCCGAGCGGCAAAATATCTTAACATAATCGACAAAGTTCGACATAACTTCTTGTGTGTTTGTTATTCTCTATTTCTGCGGCAAAGATACGAATTTTTACTCACGCTCCAAAAAGCCATCCGGCGAGAGGAGCGTAATCTGGTAGTTGCCGCCAAAATATTCTACCACGCCGACCACATCGACCTCCCCCTCGGGAAGTGCAATGCGCCCCACCTCACGATGCCCCGCAAGGCGCAAACAGAGTGTATCTTGGGGGTTCTGCGCATCCACCACTGCCACGCTCTCCACCTTATTGGCCTCGGGCCACACCCCACCGACCTCCGCAACTCTCACCCCCTCAACCACAACAAGGGTGCCCATATCATCGGCTGCGAGAGAGCCAACACGCCTCTGCCTGCAGGCAACGCTCCCCGTTGGGCCACGAAAACTGCAATGCTCTCTCCACTCGGCAAGGCTCAAACGCCCCACCTCCCAATCGCCCTCGGGCTCCGCACCCAGGCGCACACCTCCGCCATAGCCGCCCAGCGTCAGCCCCCGAAGGCTCACACTCACACTATCGCCCACTGCGTAGAGAGTGTGGAGTGCGGGGTGGTCTATTGAGATGGTCACTCCGCCTGTGGGATCCTGAATGACGAGTTGATGGGAGAAGGCTCCGTAGCGGTCGCTACTTATAACCTCGCCCTCGATCACACTATTCTCCGACAAAAGGCGTGGAAAGCCCTCATACTGTGCCCTGAGGAAACCTATCGACACCCTCTCCAGGGGCTCCTCCTCGAAGCCGCCACACCCCGCCACCAATACCACAGCGGCAAGAATCACTCCCCAGGCTCTCCTACTCCACATCATCCAAACTCCTTATTTTCAGCACAAAAACATCCTCTCCCTCATAGCGGTCACGGTAGAGTACCCCCTTAAGGGTGAGCCATCTTGTCGGTATCGCCATAGTGGCGAAGTCGGCATAGCGACTTGTGCGCACCACCACTCGGTGGCCATCCTCGGCCACAAAGAGCCTATCGCAATAGGAGCCATAGTTGTCATCGCCCCACCTTGCGCCCTCCTCGGCGCACCTCACAGGGCCGATGCACACCAATCTGCCACACATATCCTCGCTCAAGGCCGAAGGTGCAATCGGCGCCATTGGCTCCCACGCCTCGGCCACACTGCACACCCTCACACGGCGCTGAATCTCTCTCTGGGTGGCTATGGGCTCAACGAGCAGTTCGTTCCACTGATAACCCACTCTTCCCACCTGCAGAACACCATCGTAGCGAGAGGCCCAGAGCCCATCCAGACTCACAACAACCCCACACCCCTCCGGATAAAGACTCGCAAGGCAGTAGCCATCCAAGCGGACCTCCATACCTCCCGTGGAGTCCTCCACAACAATACTCTTATAGAAGTTACCCGAGTGGTCGTTGGCCACAACCCTGCCCGACACCACAACCCCTTCGCCGAAGGGGCCCATCTCGGCCAGCGAGGCCAAATCTTCGATGTGGGTTGTGTGGTACTCCTCGGCAAGCCTAAAGGGAGGTATCTCGTAGTCACCCCGCCCACACCCAACAAGAGTCAGCAGAGCGGTCACCCACCCCAACAACTCACCACAGGCCCTCGCCCTACCTTTATATATAATATCCCTAAAACTCATAACTGATGGTAAAATAGGCGTGACGAGGATAGATTCTCTGGTAGCGTGCGGCATAGGGCTCAAGGCTTCTCACCTCCTCACCGTCGCGAACAATCAGGCGCGAGGGTTGGTAACCTCCACGGTAGGCACCCGTAAAGGAGAGCAGGTTGCGCACCGAGAGCGAGGTGCTCCAATGGGAGCCGAACTTGCGGTAGATGAACACATTGAGCGATGAGGCCGCACCGAGCGACAACTCTCTATCAAGAAGGCTTTGTTCCTCGGGAGTGGTAGCCATTGAGCGCAGGTGATCGCTGGTAAGCAGCAGCGAGGGCTCCACCCTCCTGCCGAAGGCGGCCACAAACTCCGCCCCCAGAAGCCATCCCCAGTGGGTATAGTGGCGCACCACCACACCACCGAGCGCCTCGGGCGAGGAGCTACTGCTCTTGCCCTTGAGCAACAAGCGTGAGGAGTCCAACAGCACTTTTCCCGTCGTGTGGTCCACAATCTGTCCCACACCATCCGAAAGATACTCGCTGCGCCCCAGAGCAAAGTGCCCCTCCAGAGTCCAGGAGTGGGCCAGAGAGAGCCGTGCGGAGAGTTCCACTCCCACACCGAGGCCGTCAAGTCCGCCCGCCAAAAGAGCGACATATTGGTCTGTCGGGTCGTACCAGAAGTGCTCCACAGCACTCCTGCGGTGCCAATAGTCGGCATAGAGCCGCATACTTATCCTCACCTTTTCAAAGGCAGCCTCACACCACCCCTCGGCTCTCCAATCGCCCACCGAGGTTGCATACGGATTGGTGGTCATCTGCCCCTCGGGAGCGCCATAGAGTTCCTCCACAAAGGGTGCCGAGAGAGAGTAGCGACCAAGGGCACCCACCCTCCACGGGCCTCCCAGCGTGCCACTCCACCCACCCTTGAGGGCTAATGTAAGGAAGGAGTTTTGAGCACCTCGGAGCAGTTGCGCCGATCGGTAGGCTATATGCTCGGAGCCCACCTCCGCAGCCCCAAAGAGAACTCCCCACGAAGTGGGTGCGCTACGCTGGCCATAAAGTTGCCACGAGGAGTGTTGCAGGTGGTAGTCGTAGAGGTCAAAGCCCTCGCCCACACGCTCTGCGCCAAGCATATCGAGCGGTGTATTATAGTCGTGGGCCCTATGTACTCCGCCCCTAAGGCCCACACGGAGCCCACCCACACCCAACAGTCCCGCCGAGGCATCCACCGAGGCCGAGAACATATCGCGGCGCTCATCCATCAACAGATAGTGGGCACCCGAGGAGGCGGAGAGGCGATTGATGTCGTAGAGGCGGTGCCAATCTATCTGGGTGTAACGCTCGTCGTCCTCAAGCCACACCTCACGGGCAAGGAGTTCCACCTCCGGGTCGCGCTGACCACTCGGCAGCCAAGCCCAATAGTCGGGTGTGGGGTTGGGGGCACCGTTCCACTCAAGCGACGAGCGACTCCTGCGCCCTGCCCTAACAAGGGTTGTAATGTTCACATTGGAGAGCAAAAGCCCATCGTCGAGATTCCAGGCAGCATAGAGTGTGGGGATAATCTCACGCCTCACCCTCGAGGAGCGCACGCGCCCGTTCTGCCACCCCCAAAGCGAGTTGTAGCACCCATCGCCTGCCAGGTCGAGTACCTCCTCACTATTCCAACTTCGCTGTGAGCGCTCCTGTGGTGCAACCATAAGTGCCACCTCAAGGGAGCTCTCAACTCCCGACTTCCACAGCCAGCGCCTCTGGCCCGAGAGCCACACATACTCCTCGTTGCAGAAGAGCCCCTCAACAGCCCCGTCATTACCCCAGCGGCCACCCAAAGCCAACGAGTAGGCCACACTATCGCCCCTGCGGTGGGTGAGCCGATAGCCCAACCCCAGGCGGTAGCTGCGCGAGGAGAGTTGCACTCTCAGGCGTGAGCCCTCCTCTATCTCCAACGGGGAGGTGGTGATAACCTCGGTGCGAACATCTGCGCCCACGCCATTGGGGGAGATTGTCGTGTGGTAGTGGCGAGTGGAGGGTATGCGCCGAAGGAGCGACAAAAGGCCGTAGTCGGGGTAGCGCTCCAGAGGTGAGCTCAGGTCCACTCGGCCCAGACGAGTGGTGAGCGACCCCACAGGCTCTCCCCTAAAGGAGTAGTCCACAAAACCGAATCCGTAAATGGAAAATTGCTCAAAAGAGGGAGTTTGCACCTCAAGTCGCGGTGCGAAGTAGTCGCCGTCGGAGGCCCACAATTCGGCATCCAGCCACGAAGGATTCTCTCGGTAGTAACTCTCGCTCAAGGGCTGAGCCACCACCGCTCGAAACGGAGCAATGAGCACAAGGAGTATGACGAATAACTTACGCATTGCTTCAAGCAACTTTTTTATCCACGATGGGGGAGGCATTACGGGAGCCAATGCTCACCAAAAAATATCGGCTAATAAAAAGCGCACACGCTCCTCGAAGGTGTGTGCGCTACTCTATTTTTCACTATGACTTCAACTCTTTGGGCAGAACACAAGTAGGTATGGGTTCCATCTTGTGGCGGTTGGCCCTATTGCGACGCTGATAGATCTCAAAGACCTCCCTCTGGCGCCCCTCGAAATCGTCGGCCATCCGTCCGCGCTCACTCTCGGCCATTGCCCACTCAAGCTCGGGATAGGTGGCCCCAATCTGGTCCTCGTCGCTCCTGTCGTCACCGAAGAGTCCATCGGTGGGCTTGGCCCTCAAAATAGAGTCGCACACCCCCAGATGGGCGCCCAGCTCAAAGACCTCCGTCTTTGTCAAATCGGCAATGGGACTGATATCCACGCCGCCATCGCCCCACTTGGTGTAGAAACCGATGCCGAAGTCCTCAATCTTATTGCCTGTGCCCACCACCAAAGCACCTCGCAAACCGGCATAGAAGTAGAGCGTGGTCATACGCAACCTCGCGCGGGTGTTGGCCGTTGTGAGCTCATAGTTTGCACCCTCGCGTGGGAGTGTGCCGACAAGGGCCTCGTAGGGCTCCGTAAGGTCGGCAGTTGCTCGCTCCACATTGGGGTAGCGGGCCATAAGATTCTCTATGTGCTCCGCCGCGCGGCTCACCTGCGAGGCTGCCTGATGGATGGGGAGTTCCACACAGAGTGTGGGGAGTCCCGTAAGGGCACAGAGGCTCGACACCACAGCCGAATCCACACCTCCCGAGATGCCCACAACAAACCCCTTCGAGCCACACCCCGCAGCATAGCCCGAAAGCCAGCTTACGATATACTCCTCAATAGCTTTGTAGTCTTTCATTATATCCACTTTGTTTTATTCTCCGTTAGAAACTCATCTTCACGCCGCCGCGGAAGCCGATACCGAGGGCGCGGTAGGTCGCCCACTCATAGATGCGTTGGCACAGAAGGTTATCAACCCTCAACCAAAAGTCCATACGCTCCGTATGGCGCCAAGTACCCCTGAAGCCCAAATCGACATAGCCGGGCATCCTCAACAGAGATGAGCCCGCAGGGCCCCTCTGGGTGACCTCCATACTACTTGCCAGCCTCGTAGTGGCAGCTATCGTCAGGCGCTCAATGCCCTCGGGGTGGAGTTCCAACTCCACATTACCTCGCCAATTGCGGGGACGATAGGGGTCCGTAGCGCTCTCGGCACGGCCCAAGCCAACATAGCTCACACCACCCTTGAGGTTCACGCCACTCACGGGGCGCCACAAGGCCTCGGCCTCCAGGTACCACAACCTCTGGCCATTGCTGCAACCATAGGCGAGCACCGGCGAGCCCTCCGCAACAACCTCATAGAAGTAGCTCGAGAACCAGCGGGTAGCACCCGAGAGTTTGTAGCTCACATTGTGGCTCTCGCCCTTAAAGCCCACCTCGGCCAGTATAACCTTGCGCGAATCCACGGGCAACATCCTCATAAAGGGATTATCCCACAGACCGTTGCGGGTAACCTGGGTCTCCACATCGTTGGACACCTTCACATAGGGCACCAGCTCCGAGTAGCGGTCATAGGCCGCCGAGAAAGAGGCAACAACACCATTGAGGCTATTCTTGGCACCCTTATATATCATATGGTCGTAGCCCACCATCACATCCACGGGGAACCACTCGCCCACCCTCAGCGACCACTCGGGAACGAAGGTGATGGAGGTGTCGTAGTAGGGCTCCGCACAGGTGGACTGCACACCCGAGTAGTGGAGCGTCACACGGCCGGGAAGCCAACCCCTAACATTATCGAGCCCCAAGAAGCCGAAGTTCACATTGAACCTCCACACATCCTCGCCGAGCGCATTGGCAGCATAGAGGCCCATAACATTGGCGTCGTAGCCAAAGGGCGAGTGCTCCGAGAAGCCTCCCGCAACATTCACCTTGGCCTCCACATCGTGTACCGACAGGCAGGGGCGCTCCTCGGTGACATTCACGCCACCATAGTAGCCACCCAGCGAGCCACGATATTTCACATAACTATTGATGCTTGTCCTCTCCCCTACATCGTAGCGGAAATTAACTCCCGCCTGATTGCGCGCAAGCCTCACCCTGCGGCGCTCACCATCGTAGGCTCGGGCCTTGCCCAGCTCGCCCTCGTGGTTGGCCCACAAGGAGAGCTGCATATCCTCATCCCTCACAGGGCTCCAATAGGTATCCAACTCGCTCTGCAAAGGCAGACCGCCACCCACCTTCAGGTAGAGGTTCGAGGGGCGCGACCAACGAGCCGCACTCATCTCAATAGGGGTGAGCGACTGCACCGCAAACTCGGTCCTGTGTGCTGTGGGGAAGATGCGGTAGTCGAGCGTGGGGCGCTGAACGGTTGTGTCCAGCACCTCCACATTGCGCTCAATCCTCTCGCGCTCATCAACCCCCAGGTAGATGTTCTTGTGGATGACAATGGTCTTGGAGATGTTCTCCTCCTCGGGCTCCTGAGCCACAGCCGACAGTGCGGCGCCCAACAAAACGAGGGTGGCAATATATACTCTCTTCATACTTTGTGATTTCTGTCTGGTTAGTTGGTAATTTCGGGATTACTTGTGAGGCTCTCAACCCTCGCCTTGGCCTCGGCAACAATGCCGTCGCTCTTATTGGTGTAGCCATCCACCACACTCTGGTAGGTGGCACGAGCCTGGAAGAGGTTGCCCCTGATGACATAGATGTCGCCGAGCAGCAAGAACGACTTGGCAAGCCAGCGCTGGTGGGGGGTGTTCTTCGTGGCAAACTCATAGACCAACTCCTCGGCCTCGGAGTAGTTGCCGCCATTGTAGGCCATCTCAATCACCCTATAGGCACTCTCGGCACCCTCCACATTGGCCACATTTTTGCGCAGAGCGTGGTAGATATCCACAGCCACACTCCTATTGCCACGAGCCTGCTCGGCCTTCGCCCTCTCGAACTTGGCCTTACGTACAAGCGAGGCGGGAGCGTCACTTCGCGACTCAATAAAGAGTGCGGCATCAACGATTTGTCCGCCATCGCCACTCTCCAGCATAGCCGTCAGATAGCCTGTGAGGGCCTCGCGGAGCTGGCTCGAGGTGGTTGCCGTCGAGGCCAGCATCCTATAGGAGCTGCTCACCGTGGGCCAATCCTTCGAGTCGATAGCCAGGCGTACCATCTTCTCGTGGCCACGGCGGGTGTATTTATTCTGATTAAGGCCAAACAGGGTGTTGAGTTTACTTCGGGCACCCTCCGAGTCGCCCAGCTCGGCGTGGCAGTCAGCCGAGTAGTAGAGCGCCGCATCGGAGTAGATACCCGAGGGGTAGTCGGCCAGATATTTGTCAAACGAGGCAGCAGCGGTCTTCTTATCGCCGAGGATATAGACCCTCTGGGCGGCCACAAAGCTGAGTGAGTCGCGCTGAACGGCACCCAAATCGCTATTCATACCCACCTCATCGGCATAGGCAAAGAAGCCATCGACATTGTTGCGCTCGAGGTAGATGGTGCGAATCTCGCCCAGAGCATTGTGGGCAGCCATCGAGCCGCGGCCCTCACTTACGATGCGCTTATAGACCGCAAGGGCGGCATCATTATCACCCGTATTGCGATAGGCCAGCGCAAGGTTGCCGAGCATCAGCACTCGCTCCTGTGAGCGGGGGTAGTTGGCAAGGTAGTCGTTAATGACACCCACAGCCCTCTCGAAGCGTCCCTCCTTCATAAGGGTTGTGCCCCAATCGTAGTGGGCAACATCGACATAGGGGCCTTCGCCTGCCTTGACAATAGCCTCCAAGTCCTGCAAATGGGCCTCCGTATCTCCTGCAAGTGAGTGCATTACGGCAATGCGGTAGGTGGCATAGTGGCGCTCCTGGCTCTCGCCCTCGGCCACAACCCTATAGGACTTAATGGCTTTTTTGTAGCTTCCCACAGCCGCCATAGCATCACCCATACGGCAGTAACTATCGTCGTAGAACTCATCCTTCTGGGGACGCAGCTCGAGGAAGGTGTCGAAGTCGGAGTAGGCTCCCTTGTAGTCCTTGAGCGCATACTTCGCATAGGCCCTGTTGTAGTAGGCAAAGGGGTAGTCTTCGTGATGAATGGTCTTAAGTGCAAGGTACTCCTTAAACATCAAAGAAGCCATCTTGTACTTACCCGTGCGGTAGTCGATATTACCCAACAGGAAGAGTGTACGGGCGTGGATATCCCTGTTCTTATCGCTCAAATCGAGCGCATACTCGCCATACTCCTTGGCCTCCTCAAAGCGCTCCATCTCGTAGCACTCCAGAGCGTAGTAGTAGGCAATGCTCTGTTTGGCCTTGCCAATCCTGCCTTTGTCGGTGTTGAACTCGTTGAGAATATCGTAGGCCAGCTTCAGGTCGTTGGCGGCATAGCAGACCAACACAAGGTAGCCCTCAATCTCCTCGCGGTAGGCCGAGTTGGGGAAGCGCACAATGAAACTACGCAGAGTCAGAATCTCCTCGTCGAAGTTGGCAACACCCAGCTCCACAAGCAGTTTGCAGTAGTTGTACATCGCATCCTCGCTCATAGCATCATCGCCCTCGGGGAGGTAGGACATCGAAAAACTCTTCATTGCCCCCATCTTATCCCCCTCCTTGAGCAGGCAGTCGGCCAGGTGGTAGGCCGAATTGCGGGTGAGCGAGTCCTCGGCGCCACAGGCCCTTGTGAGGTAGCCCGCAGCCTTGCCATACTCGCCCAGGCGGTAGAGCGAATAGCCGGCAATGTAGTTCTCCTCGCGGGAGATAGCGTCGCCAATCTCACTCTCAAGCGAGGCTATATGTTTGTGGGCCTCGGCCCAATTCTCCAGACGGAAGTTGCACTCGGCACCCATACGGTGGAGCTCCTGATGGCGGCTGCCCTCAACACCCTTGAGCACCTCATCCACATTGGCCACCACATAGTCGTAGTTCTTCATCCTATACTCCACGTGGAGCAGATAGTAGGCAATAACACCCGAATAGAGCGGCTCGTCGGCAAAGGAGCTGAAGATGGAGCGAGCCGTGGCGTAGTCCTCCTCCTGATAGGCGAAGAGGCCCAGCATATAGCGTGCGTGGGAGCCGTAAATCTCCGAGTGGAGCACCCCCTGAAGCCACTTACGGCAGGCAGCCACATTGGCGAGGTTGTAGTGGGCGTGGCCACACTCAAAGGCGAGCCTCTCAATCTGGGTGGCCGACAAGGTCTTGGTATCCACCTGCTCAAAGCACGCCACTGCCTCCTCCCACATCTCCTTCTCGTAGTACTCCGTACCGAGAGCCAGCAGCGCCTCGCTGCGGAATGACGAGGTTGCGTGTTGCTCCACAAAGGCCTCCAAAGAGCGAGTGCCATCGCCCAGACGGGCGTCGCACATTGCCCGGTAGAGTTCAACCTCTGCGAGCGCAACAACATCATCGTTGGTGAGGTTACGGGCGGCCGATGCAGCCCTTTGCAACTCCACTTTGGCCTCCCTGTAAAGTCCCGCACCGTAGAGCTCCTTCGAGCGAGTGAGATACTCCTCAATGGTGCGCTCCTGTGCGTAACCGCCAGCCGCAAGGGCCGCAAGGGCAAGGCCCAATGTAATGATTCTCAAAAAGTTTCTTCGCATAGTCTTCGTAGCTATAAATCGTTGCACAACGGGGAAAAAGAATCCGAAAGGGCCACTTCCTCAACCGGCCATCTTCGCAACCACTCCCCTTGTTACACTATATTCTCTATTTCGTTGCTGCTGTTTTCAAACCCCACAGCGAGGCTTTATGCAGAATGGTTCCTCGGCTAATCGACACCATTCCTGCCGGAGCCCTCACAAGCGCACGCAGCACCACGGGGTCCATATTACCAAACTCCACGCTCGGGAAGAGGGTCTGGGCCTCAATCAGGGGTGAGGCGGTCACCACAATGACCCTGTCGCCCCTCGAAAGGCAATCGTCGGCAATGGCTTGCAGTTTGACAATCTCCTCCAGGGAGAGTCTGTCCAATCTCTCCACGCACAACAGGCGGCACATACCCACCGAGAGCAGTTGGGGGGTGATGTTGTAGATGCCCGAGTAGATTACAAACTCGCTCGCCCTGACCTTCACCTCCGACTTGGGAACATCCAGCTCCACAAACTCCCACAGTGACTCATCCCACCAGCGTTCATCCTCGGCAGCGAAGCTCTCCAGCTGGCCCGTCATCAGGTTGCGGCACACCACACGGCTCTCCGAGGCGGTTGACACCAGGTCCTCCTCGATGGCCTCGGAAAGATTCACACCCTCACCAAAGGGGAAGCGCTCAACCACCGGCAGGCAGATGAGCGAGTATATCTCAAAGGCCACAACCAGGGCAAACGCCACCACCGAGGCTACACACCCCAAGCGGCACGACTTGCCACGCCCCCTTGCGGCAAAGACTACAAGCGCCAAGAGGGTAAGGACCACATTCTTACCAAAGGTCTGCCAATTCGACAGCACTATCACATCGCCGAAGCATCCACACTCGGCCACGGGGTTGGCAACCGCCACCCACAGGGTGAGCAGCAGGTAGAAGCCGTTGAAAATAAGCGCCGCCCAAGCCGTCACTCGGGGCCAGGCCTTCACCAGAAGTGCCACACCCAGCAACATCTCAAAGGCAATCATCGCCACAGCAAGCACTATGCGTGCCCCCGAGAGCCACTCCATACCCATAGCCACAAAGTACTCGTCCATCTTCAGGACCGTACCGTAGGGGTCGAGCGCCTTCACCGCCGACGAAAAAACAAAGACCACACCCACCAGGATGCGGGCCATCCACCCTGTCCAGCCGTGCGCCAAAATATATTTCGTAATTTTCGACATAGTTGCAGTTGAAAGTTGAAAGTTGAAAGTTGAAAGTTATATTCAAATTATTACTAAAAGTAGCACCATTTTTCATTTTTAGGCGGGGATTTCAAGGCTTGCGCCGTGTGAGAAACCGCAGTTTACAGCAGGTAAATGAGGATTTCGAGCACAAGCGTAACGCAGAAATCACCCCTAAAAATGAAAAATGCTACAAGAGGGGTTTTACATACTCCGCCACCCTCTGGAAAATCTCCTCGGGCGAAGCCATAGCCCCCTCCGAAGTCGAGCAGTCGACAACCTGCAACTCCTCATCCGCGCGAGCAGCCTCCAGATAGACCTCCCTTACACTGCGTTGCAGGTCGAGCGACTTCTCGTGGATGTCCACTCCGCCCGAAAGGTAGTCCCTGTCGGCACCCTCACGCACCGAGGTCAGCTTGGCCTCCGTGAAGCCAAAGGGGACATCCAGGAAGAGCGAGAGGGTGGGTTTCGGGATGCGGAACTCCTCATACTCGGTCTTCAGAATCCACTCTCGGAGCCTCTTGCGCTCCTCGGCAGAGTCCACCTTGGCACACTGGTAGCCGATGTTGGAATAGACATACCTATCGACAATCACACACTTGCCCTCGGCCAACCATCCGTTGATTTTGCTCGCCGCATCGGCCCTATCGCCCGCATAGAGCAGCGCCACAAGGTAGGGATTCACCTGCTCCACAGAGCCGAACTCGCCCCTGAGAAAGCGTGCAATCATATCGCCATAGATGGGGGCATCGAACCTCGGGAAGTGGAGATACTCACACTCCCTGCCCGTAGCCTCAATCATCTGGCGCAAAAGTTTAATCTGTGTGGATTTACCGGCTCCATCCAAGCCCTCAAGTACTATAAACATAATTCAAAATGCAAAATGCAAAATTCAAAATTGCGAGTAAGCGAGAGTAGAGGCTGCTTGCAGACTCTACCGAGCAGGAGCAATTAAAAGCCACCAGAGGTGGATTCTACTTTAACATCCTTATTGCCTTCTTCACTCCTGCCACCAACGCATCGACCTCTGCCATCGTATTATACAGCGCAAACGAGGCCCTTGCCATACCCTGCACCCCATAGTGGGCCATTACGGGGTCGGCACAGTGTGCTCCCGTGCGGATAGCCACACCGCTCCTATCGAGCACCGAGCCGAGGTCGAAGTTATGCACCCCTTCGACATTGAAGCTCATAATGCTACACTTACCCTTCGTGGTGCCGTAAATCCTTAGGCCCTCAATTTTTTGAAGCTCCTCCGTAGCGTAGTCCAAGAGTGCCCTTTCGTGGGCCAGGACCTCTCTCCTATCTATCGTGCGCAGGAACTTGATAGCCTCCGCCAGACCGATAGCGTCTATATAGTTGGCCGTGCCCGCCTCGAACTTCAGCGGCAGGTCGGCATAGGTGGTCTTCTCGAAGGTCACCTTCCTGACCATATCGCCACCACCCAGGAAGGGGGGCATAGCCTCCAGCCACTTGCGCTTGCCATAGAGCACGCCCACACCATTGGGGCCATAGAGCTTATGGCTCGAGAAGGCGTAGAAGTCGCAATCCAGCTCCCTCACATTCACCTCGCTATGGACAAAGCCCTGACAGCCATCCACCACCACAACAGCACCCACTGCGTGGGCACTCTCGATAATCGGCTTCAGATTGGGCATCGTACCGAGCGTATTGCTCGCCTGCGTTACGGCCACAACCTTTGTTCTCCCATCCAGCAGCCCGCCAAGTTTCTCGGTGCACAGGTTGCCCTCATCGTCAAAGGGCAGCACCCTCAACTCCGCGCCCTTGCGCTCGCACATCATCTGCCAGGGGACGATGTTGCTATGGTGCTCCATCTCGCTCACCACCACATTGTCGCCCTCCGCAAGGAACCTTTCGCAGAAGCTATATGCCACCGTATTGAGGGCCGCTGTGGCTCCCGCCGTGAAGATTACCTCACCACTGTCGGGCGTACCCAAGGCCTCGGCAACCGTCCTGCGGGCATCCTCATAGAGTGCCGTACAGCGCTCCGAGAGGTAGTGCACGCCACGGTGAATATTGGCATTCTCCTCCCTATACAGACGCGCCACACACTCGATAACGCACCTTGGCTTCTGGGCCGTAGCGCCATTGTCGAGATAGACCAAAGGTTTGCCATAGACCCTCTGCTCCAAAATGGGGAACTCCGCTCTTATTTTTTCTACTTCGTACATTGCAAGTTGAAAGTATTATTTAATTCTTGTTCGCAGCTTTTTGTAAAAAGCTGCACCAAAAACTTTTGGGAGATACTACAGGCCGACAACCCTCTCGAACTTCTCGCGAAGGGCCTCGTCGGTAACCTTGTCGACAATCTCCTGCACAAACCCTCCGAGCTGCAAACGGCGTGCGTCCTCCTCCGAGAGTCCCCTCTGGCGCATATAATAAATCTCCTCCTCGTTCATCTGGCCCACCGTTGCGCCGTGCGAACACTTCACATCGTCGGCATAAATCTCCAGCTGGGGCTGTGTCTGAATCCTCGCCGTGGGCGCCAGAAGCACATTGCGGCTCTGCTGGTAGGCCTCGGTCTGCTGTGCATCGGGGGCTACATATACCAGCCCATCGAAGAGGCCATAGCCACTCTCATCGGCCACACCCCTCACCTGCTGATTGCTGCGGCAACGGGGAGCGTTGTGCCTCATCTCGGTATGGATTCTCGCACGGCTCTCGCCACGGGTCACAAAGACTCCATAGAGCTCCACCTCGGCACCCTCGCCATTAAGCTCTATGCGGTAGTCGTAGTCTATCTCTCCCTTGGGTGCTGCCACAAAGACCATCTTGGCACGAGCGCCCGCAGCAAGCCTCACCTCAACCTTGTGGTTGCCCTCGCTGCAGAGCTGGTACAACTCCAAGTGCTCGCCCGTAGCCACATCGTAGCCACCGCCGCAGCCCTCGCAGCCCTCACCCAACACTATTATCTTTCTATTCTCCATCACAAACTCCAATTTTGAATTTTAATCCTCCTTCGGAGGCTTTTAATTGCTCTCGCTCGGCATAGTGTGCGGGGCACCCTCTGCTCTCGCTTACTCGCAATTTTGAATTTTGAATTTTGAATTTTGAATTACTCCTTGTAGTCTGCAATGAGCCAATCGTAGCCCTCCTTCTCGAGCTTCAGCGCCAAGTCCCTGCCGCCCGAGTAGATGATGCGGCCCTTATAGAGCACGTGCACATAGTCGGGCACAATGTAGTCCAGCAGGCGCTGGTAGTGGGTGATGAGCACCGTGGCGTTATTCTCCGAGCGCAGCTTATTGACGCCCGTAGCCACAATCCTCAGCGCGTCGATATCCAGACCACTATCGGTCTCATCCAAGAGCGACAATCTGGGCTCCAACATCGCCATCTGAAAAATCTCGTTTTTCTTCTTCTCGCCACCCGAGAAGCCCTCGTTCACAGCCCTGTTCATCAGCTTCGAGTCGAGCTCCACAACGGCCGCCTTCTCCCTCATATACTTGAGCATCTGGCCCGCCGTGAGTGGCTCCAAGCCCTGCGCCTTGCGGCGCTCGGCAACCGCCAGCTTCATAAAGTTGGCCATACTCACACCGGGAATCTCCACAGGATACTGAAAGCCCAAGAACAAGCCCTTGCGAGCCCTCTCCTCAATGCTCATCTCCAGCAGGTTCTCACCGTCGTACTCAACCTCGCCCGCCGTAACCTCAAACTTCTCATTGCCGGCCAACACCGACGCAAAGGTGCTCTTACCCGAGCCGTTGGGGCCCATAATGGCGTGCACCTCACCAGCCTTCACCTCGAAGTCAATACCTCGAAGTATCTCTTTGCCATCTACCGATGCGTGTAAATTCTTTACCTTTAACATACTCTATTCAAGTTGAAAGTTGAGAGTTGAAAGTTGAAAGTTCTCTCTTCCTCTCTCTTTGTTTATTTTTCCTTTTTTTCGCAGCTTTTGTTTCGCGCCTTTTTATAAAAAGGCGCCCCAAAAATTTTTATGCGATACTGCGTATCGCTGTATTTGCACTACCCTATTAGGGAGGTTAGGGAGGTTAGGGAATTTAGGGAGTTCCCTTGCCATTCCCTGCGAGTGGGTTTTGTGAGGGGATTTCTACGCCACCCTCATAGATGCGCTCGTTATCCCACGGAGCCCTCAAGCGAAATGGAGAGTAACTTCTGCGCCTCCACCGCAAACTCCATCGGCAGTTTATCCATCACTTCCTTGGCGTAGCCATTCACTATCAGTCCCACGGCGTCCTCCACACCTATACCACGTTGTT
>JAZQZA010000007.1:0-25517 GCA_045633765.1 Tidjanibacter sp.
ATTTGCCCTCGTACTGCTCTATATGATCTTCTTCTATAGCGGCGCAGGTGTTGTGGCAAGCATTGCTCTGATTTGCAACGTATTCTACCTCTTCGGTATCCTCGCTTCGTTTGGTGCCGTTCTGACCCTCCCCGGTATCGCCGGTATCGTGCTGACTCTGGGTATGGCAGTGGACGCCAACGTTATTATCTACGAGCGTGTGAAAGAGGAGTTGTGGGCTGGTAAGAACCTCGCAAACGCTATCACCGCAGGTTACAAGAACGCAATGAGCGCCATTATCGACTCGAACATCACCACCATCATCACCGGTATCGTGCTGTTCGTATTCGGTACAGGTCCCGTTCAGGGCTTCGCTACCACCCTTATCATCGGTATCATCACCTCGCTCTTCACCTCGCTCTTCTTTACCCGTATGATCTTTATGGCACGCGTGGCAAAGAACAAAGATGTGAAGTTCTCGAGCAAAGCTACCGACAAGTTCCTTGCCAACACCAAGGTTAACTTCATCGGCGGCCGCAAGGTTTCCTACCTCGTATCGCTCGTTCTCATCGTTGCTTCGGTTATCTCGCTCTCGACCCGTGGTTTGAACTACGGCGTTGATTTCTCGGGTGGCCGTACCTTCGTTGTACGCTTCGACCAGTCCGTGAGCGCCGATCAGGTTCGTGAGGGTCTGCAGGTTGTATTCGACGCAGCAGAGGGTGACGCTAACGAGAAATCGTTTGAGGTTAAGCAGTTTGGCGATGACGCTACTATGCGTATCGTTACCCAGTATCGTCACGCCGACCAGAGCGACGAGGCTACCGCACAGGTTGAGTCGCTGCTCTACGAGGGCGTTAAGGGCCTCTACACCAAGGAGCTCACCATCGACGAGTTCACCTCGACCGCTACCAACCCCAACGGTATCATTCAGGCCGATATGGTAGGCCCCAGCGTTGCAAAGGATATCACCCGTGGTGCTTTCATCTCGGTATTCTTCGCACTCATCGCTATCGGTCTTTACATCATCATCCGATTCAAGAAGTGGCAGTGGGGTGCAGGTTCGGTTGTTGCTCTTGCACACGACGCATTCCTCACCTTGGGTGCCTTTTCGCTCTTGCACGGTCTGCTTCCCTTCAACCTCGAGATTGACCAGTCGTTCATCGCAGCAATCCTGACCATTATCGGTTACTCGATCAACGATAAGGTGGTTATCTTCGACCGTATCCGTGAGTTTACCGCACTCTATCCCAAGCGCGACCTGAAGGAGACCATCAACGCAGCTGTTAATACCACTCTGGCTCGTACGGTGAACACCTCGGGTACCACTCTGGTAACTCTGCTCGCAATCTTCCTCTTCGGTGGTGCAGTAATCCGCGGTTTCGTATTCGCACTGATGTTCGGTGTGATTATCGGTACCCTCTCGTCGATCTTCATTGCAACTCCCGTTGCTTATGACCTGATGAGCCGCGCCGAGAAGAAAGAGGCCAAAAAGGCAGCAAAATAGGCTTGTAGTAACTTTTTAGATAAGTTCACCGGTGGTGGGGCCCTTTCGGGAGCCTCACCACTTTTTTTGGGGAGCGAACAACCAAAGGTAGGTGGGGGCTTTTGCATTATTAATTCTTTTTTGTAATTTTGGGGGATAGAATGGTCGCACACCCCACATAAGGCCCTTAATGGGAGGGCGGAGCGACCGTTGGGCAGAGAGTGTTATTATATATTATATATATTGGTATCGAAAGGCTATGGGGTTTATTAAGATGTCTATAATCGATGTGATCGACATCCTGTTGGTCGCCATCATCATCTACTATATCTATAAACTTATACGAGGCACGCAGGCTACAAGCATCCTCGCCGGCATCCTCATTATCTACATCTCGTGGGTTGTGGCCCGAGCCTTCAATATGGAGCTTATGACGGGCATCCTCGGCTCGGTGGTCAGCGTGGGACTTATTGCGCTGATAATAATCTTCCAGAGCGAGATACGCAAATTCCTGCAAACCCTCGGCTCCAATAGCCAGCAAACAGGCCCTCTGGCCATCGTCTACCGCCTATTGAGCCCCGCACGACGAGCCAAACACGAGGATATTGACGATATTATCGACCCCATCGTCAGGGCCTCGGGCGATATGAGCTCCACACTCACAGGAGCACTCATTGTCATCAAGCAGGATGGCTCTCTCGATGATATCATCGAAACGGGTGTGAAAATCGACGCCAACATCAACTCGTCGCTCATCCGCAACATTTTCTTCAAAAACTCCCCTCTTCACGACGGCGCAATGGTCGTTGCAGGAGGCCGAATAGCCGCCGCCAAGTGCGTGCTGCCCTCCACGAAGAGCGAAGTGCCACTCTCGTTCGGTATGCGCCACAGGGCCGCAATGGGCATCTGCGAGGAGAGCGATGCGATTGTGGTTGTTGTGTCGGAGGAGACTGGCGCTATTTCGGTGGCACACAAGGGCTCCATTAAGCGCGGATTGAGCGAAACGGAGCTCAAGGCCGAACTTATGCGACTCGGCAAGGTGGCCGTAAGTAAGACGGCGGAAGAGAACCAGGCGGAAGAGAGTTAGTCGGGCCGTGGGGGGGGCGGACAATAGATTAGCCTCAAAGGCCGTTTTAGTATTGGAATAAACAAAAAAAACGAGAAAGAGATAGAGTATGACTATGAAGAGATTTTTGAGCGTAGCCGCAGCGCTGATTGTGGCTTTGGGCGTGAGCTCGTGCGAAGGGTGGCTCGATGTGGAGAACTACCAGGAGCCCGTCTCAACCCTCACCAAAGATGTCAATTTCGTGGCCGAGAGCGTCATCTGCAAACGATTCGACAACATCTACCTCAACTACCGCGACTACGACAACTTCTCCATTGAGCTTACAAGCAAGGATAATAATGGCGAAAAAGAGGTTATGATTCTCGACCTGCTGCTGCCCGATGGCACCTTAAGTCCCGAGGGTGAGTACCAGGTGGGCTATGCAGGTAAGTATATTGCCCTGTCGAAGTTCGACCTTATAGACCCCGCCACGGGCTTTCAGTATTGGGGCGGAAGCTACTATGGCGTGGCCAAGGATGGCTATATCGGCGACTACTACGGCTTTCTGACGGAGGGTAAGGTTACCGTGTCGACCCTTGAGGGTAAGTATTATATCACCGTTGATGCCAAGAGCGAGGCACACAATGTCTATGTCTACTACCACGGACCTCTGGATATTGTCCTTCCCAAATAAAGGGTGCGAATTGTTTGCTAAGACCAAAAAAAATAGTAATTTTGCGCCGCAAAACCGGTTCCGTAGCTCAGTTGGATAGAGCAACAGCCTTCTAAGCTGTAGGTCTTGGGTTCGAGCCCCAACGGGATCACAAAGAAGAGGAGTCAAGATTTTGACTCCTCTTCTTTGTGATTAAGTATTAACATTCCCCCTAAATCCCCCTTGGTCAAAGGGGGACTTGTCGCTTCGCTCCGAAAGCTTCTAAGCCACTTATAACTAATTACTATTGACTTAGTTTCTCTATCTGTGTGCGAAGTTCATCAAGAACCTCGCCTTTGTATGCAAAATACTTCGCACCTTGATATGCACCCGAAGTGTTGCGTTTCTCCTCTGGCATAAATGTTCCAACAAATGGAGATAATTTATATATGCGACCTTCGTATTCAATATGGTCTTCATCCGCCACCTTAACCTCAATACCCGTGGGAATAAATGTAAGTGTAGCTCCGATTGGAATATTTACCATACTAAACTTGAATCGTGGACGAACTTTCTTATGCAGCACATCCGAACCGCCTTCCTCGTTAACTTTGAATCGTGCATCCCCTAAATAGACCTCATCAATTACAGCATCATCAAGAGTTGTTGAAATGTCTTTCAATATATCAAGTGCCTTCGCTGGCGACACATTGAAGAACTCTCTATTTTGGCGAATACGCAAATCAGTTAGTCTATCTATGGTCTTATGAATAAGCTTCTCAACTTGCTCATACTTAACCGTTTTAAGGGTTGCGTAAATCTCGAAAGGCAGGGGAACGGCGGTGTTGTCCAACTCCTTTGAGCGAATGTCAACGGGGCGAGAACTTTTACCAATTTTCACCCAATCCTCCTTAAAACTTGGATTGGTAAGAATGTATACATAGCCGGCTTCCTTCATCTGAAATTAGTTTTAGATAGAGTTTTATGATTCACAAAGTTACTCAAAATCTTAAACAAAAGAGAAAAAGCCAAAACTTTTTCTTTGGGAATATAATATGGAAATGAATTCTCAACAAAAGGATATCATCATATAGGTATTTGCAGAGTAATTCTCTGTCCTGACAACCATACTTTTACCATTTACTTTTAGAGCAAATTCTTTCGTTTGAGTAAATTTTTGTACCTTTGTATTTTGTGCGCCGAGCAAAAGCGCTTTGCCGGGGAGGTGTCACAAGGGTTGAATACAAACAGCTTAAAAACATAACAATATGAAACTCAAATCGCTATTTCGCATTTTGTCGGCGGCGGCAGTGTCGCTCGCAGCACTCGCATTTGTGCAGTGCACCCCCAACCAAGAGTTCAAGTTGGGCAACAGTGCTACGGTGGTCCCCCTTACCATAAAGCAGGGCACCACAGCCCACTTCTTGACCGACTACTACCCCCAATGGGAGGGTGCAACAAACCTCACCACAGAGGACGAGCGTCTTCAGCTCACCCCCACCACCGACAACTGGGAACAGTTTGAAATCACCGCACAAGGTGGCGCAATCGTCTCAACTATAGATGTTTGGCACGAGGCCGAGAAGCTCTCAATCGTGGTGCTTGGCGGCAATCGTGACACCGAGGGCAGCTATATGTCCTCAACAAACATCGAGGGCGGCAGGGTGAAAGTTGTTGCCTCGAAGCCCGTAGTGGAGGCTGTGGCAATGTGGCAGAACGAGGCCATAGGCGAGGTTAAGATTGAGGGCAACACCATTGAGGTTGCCATCCCCAAGGTTGCCAAAAAGCATCAGCGCTCCCAGCTTCGCATCTTCGCATCGTCCGACTCGGGCCGCTTCAACGACATCCTTCTCCCCTTGGAGTGGGGCAAGGTTGTGGTTGATGCAGAGGAGATTACCCGTCAGGATTTCCAGTCGCAGATTCTCTACTCGTTGATGATTGACCGTTTCAAAAACGGCACCACCGAGAACGATTGGAAGCTGAACTCGCCCGAGGTTTTGGACAAGGTTGATTATCAGGGTGGCGACATTGTGGGCATCACCCAGAAGATTGAGGATGGCTTTTTCTCCGACCTTGGCATCACCACCATCTGGATTTCGCCCATCACCCAGAACCCCTACGATGCGTGGGGCCAGAACCGCAACCCCGACACCAAGTTCTCGGGCTACCACGGCTATTGGCCCATCTTCAGCACCGTTATCGACAAACGTTTCGGCACCGACGAGGAGCTTCACACGATGCTTGCAGCGGCCCACGATGAGGAGATGAATGTGATTCTCGATTATGTAGCCAACCACCTGCACATCAACTCTCCCGTGCTGAAGGAGCACCCCGACTGGACCACAGACCTTATGTTGCCCGATGGTCGCAAGAATATCGGCCTGTGGGATGGCGAGACCCGCCTTACCACCTGGTTCGACGAGCACATCCCCACCCTCGACACTCGTCGTGCGGAGGTGTGTGAGCCTATGACCGACTCGGCCCTCTATTGGTTGCGCAAGTTCGACTTCGACGGCTTCCGCCACGACGCCTGCAAGCATATCCCCCTGAACTATTGGCGTATGCTCACCCACAAGATGAAGTCATCGATGCCCGAACGGCCCATTTGGCAGATTGGCGAGACCTATGGCGACATTGAGCTCATCGGCTCCTATGTTAAGAGTGGTATGATTGACGCCCAGTTTGACTTCAACCTCTACCACACTTCGCGTGATGTGATTGTGGACGAGAGTCGCTCGATGCGCGAGGTTGCAAGTGTCATTGAGGAGTCGGAGGCCGCCTATGGCTCCCACCACACTATGGGCAACATCACCGGCAACCACGATAAGCCTCGTTTCTTGTCGCTGGCCGGAGGCGATATGTCGCTCTGGTGTCCCGACGACAAGGCCGAGGGTTGGCACCGCAAGGTTGGTGTGGGCGACAATGTCAAAGGCTATGCCCGTCTGTCGCTCTTGAAGGCTATCATCTCGACCGTTCCGGGCGTTCCTTGTGTATATCAGGGCGACGAGTATGGTATCCCCGGTGCCAACGACCCCGACAACCGCTATATGATGGAGTTCGACGGCTACAACGAGTTCCAGCAGAGGGAGCTTGCCGCCACCAAGGCTATGTTTAAGTACCGCAGGGGCTCAATGCCTTTGATGTATGGCGACTACCGCACCCTCTTTGTTGATGACGATGTGCTGGTATTCCTGCGCCACTATATGGGCGACTGGGCCGTTGTTGCTCTCAACATCCGCCCCGAGGCTCGCAGCGTGGAGGTCGCTCTGCCCGAGTTTGTAGAGGCCACGAGTGTGGGTGTGGCTCTCGCGGCAGAGGGTGGCAAGGCCGAGCTTGCAGGTGGCAACATCAGCCTTAACATCCCCGCCTATGGCTATGTGATTGTGAACAATTAATCTAAACAATAAGAATCCTATGAAGAAATTATTTGCACTGGTCGCACTCGTTGCGGCGACTCTGGTTGGCTGTGCCGGCCCCCAGAATGAGAACACCACTTTCGACAAGTTCAACTCTGTTGTCTATGAGCTCAATGTTCGTCAGGCAACCGAGGAGGGAACCTTCGCGGCTGCGGAGGAGTATCTGCCCGAGCTCAAGGCTATGGGTGTGGATATCGTGTGGCTTATGCCCATCAGCCCCATTGGCGTTGATGGTCGCAAGGGCACCCTCGGCTCCTACTACTCCATCATCGACTACAAGGCCATCAACCCCGAGTTTGGTACTATGGAGGACTTCGACCACTTCCTCACCACGGCTCACGACCTCGGCCTGAAGGTCATCATCGACTGGGTTGCAAACCACACCTCGCGCGATGCAAACTGGTGGAAAGAGGGTAAGAAAGATTGGTATGTTTTGGACGAGAAGACAGGTCTTCCCATTGTGGAGTACGACTGGACCGACATTGCCAAACTCAACTACAAGAATGAGGATATGCGTGCAGCGATGTTGGAGGCTCTGAAGTTCTGGATTGAGAAGGGTGTGGATGGCTATCGTTGCGATGTTGCAATGAACGTTCCCGCCGACTTCTGGAAGGGTGCCTGGGAGGAGATTCGCAAGATTAACCCCGAGGTATATCTGTTGGCCGAGGGCGAGGATAGCTGGCTGCACGAGGCGGGCTTTGAGGCCACCTACGCCTGGGAGCTCCACCACATCTTCAACGCTATGGCAAAGGGTGGTAGCGAGACCAAGAATGTTGCTGGCGACGGTACCATCAAGACCGACGCAAAGGGTGTCAAGGAGCTCAAGGAGTATCTGGCTCGCGACGATGAGAGGTATCCTGCTCCCGCAATGCGCCTTATGTTCACCTCCAACCACGACGAGAACTCGTGGGCAGGTACCGAGTTTGAGCGTATGGGCGACGCCCACAAGGCATTTGCTGCCCTCACCTTCGTTCTGCCCAAGTCGCAGCCCCTCATCTACACCGGTCAGGAGATTGCTCTCTCGCGCCGCTTGCAGTTCTTCGAGAAGGACTCCGTAGTGGAGCTCGTAGATACAGAGTATGGCAAGGAGTACCGCGACTTCTACCGCAACCTCTGCGCGTTTAAGCACACCAATAAGGCTTTGGCTGCCGGCAAGGATGTTGCTCCCCTCAAGTATGTCGAGGGCGTTGGTGAGAATGTTTTGGCATTCACCCGCCAGAGGGAGGATAGCACCGTTTTGTGCCTCTTCAACTTCTCGGCAGAGCCCACCACCGTCACCCTCACCGAGGCCGAGGCCGGCGACTACAACTGCCTTTGTGGCGAGAAGAGGAGCTTCAAGGCTGGCGATGAGGTAGAGCTCGCCGCTTGGGGCTTTATGCTTTTGGCAAAATAGAATCCACTCTCTCCTCCTTGCGGGGAGGGGAACAAAAGAAAGGGACATTAAGGCGCTACGCCTTAATGTCCCTAATTATTTAATCTCAAACGGATTGTGGGTACGCCCTTTTATGCCTGCTCCCAATCCATCGAGCCGTCCTTGTTGTCCTTCACGCGGATACCAACCTCGGTGAGGCGGTTGCGGATGAGGTCGGCAGTGGCCCAATCCTTGTTGGCCTTTGCGGTGCGACGAATCTCCAGAATCATATCCATCAGAGGTGCGAGCTTATCGTCGGCACCCTCCGAACGCTCATTGCGAAGGCCAAGAATATCAAATACATAGAGGTTCACAACCCTCTTGAGCTCGGCGAGGTCGGCGGCGGTGATGCTCTCCTTGCCATCGACCAGCGAGTTGATGATCCTCACCCAATCGAACAGAGCCGAGATAACCATAGGCGACGAGAGGTCGTCGTTCATAGCCTCCTCACAACGGGTTGCAAGGTCGGCAACATTCACACTCGAGCTCTCTGAAGCTTTAATCTTCTCCAACGCATCCACAGCCTTCATCAGTCGGTCGTAACCCTTCTCGGCAGCCTTGAGCGCCTCGTTGGAGAAATCGAGGGTGGAGCGATAGTGGGCCTGAAGGATAAAGAACCTCACGGTCATAGGCGAGTAGGCCTGCTCGAGTTTGTCGTGGGTGCCCGTGAAGAGCTGCTCGAGGGTAATGAAGTTACCGAGCGACTTACCCATCTTCTGACCACCGATGGTGATCATATTGTTGTGAATCCAGTAGCGAGCCGAATCGTGACCGAGCGAGGCGCACGACTGGGCAATCTCGCACTCGTGGTGGGGGAACATAAGGTCCATACCGCCACCGTGGATGTCGAACTGCTCACCCAGATACTTGGTGCTCATTGCGGTACACTCCAAGTGCCAGCCGGGGAAACCGTCGCTCCAGGGCGATGGCCAGCGCATAATGTGCTCGGGCTGTGCCTTCTTCCACAGGGCAAAGTCGTAGGAGTTGCGCTTGTCGCTCTGGCCGTCAATCTCACGGGTGCCCACAAGCACATCGTCGAGGTTGCGGCCCGAGAGTTTGCCGTAGTGGTATTTCTCGTTGTACTTGGTCACATCGAAGTAGATGGAGCCGTTGCTCTCGTAGGCGTAGCCCTCATCAAGGATGCGGCGTACGAGCTCTATCTGCTCGATGATGTGGCCGCTGGCGTGGGGCTCAATCGAGGGAGGAAGCACACCGAGCTTGTCCATAAAGGTATGGTAGCGATTGGTGTAGTATTGTGCAACCTCCATAGGCTCAAGCTGTTCGAGCCTTGCCTTCTTCGAGATTTTATCCTCACCCTCATCGGCGTCGTGCTCCAGGTGGCCCACATCGGTAATGTTGCGCACATAGCGCACCTTGTAGCCCAGAGCCTTCAGGTAGCGGAACAGCAGGTCGAAGGTGATGGCAGGTCGTGTGTGACCGAGGTGTGGGTCGCCATAGACGGTGGGGCCGCACACATACATACCCACATGCTCTGCATTGAGCGGAGTGAACACCTCTTTCCTGCGAGAGAGGGTGTTGTATAGCATCAACTTTGTAGTCATAATCGTTAATTGGTCTGGTTTGAGGTTGTAAAAATACTCATTATTTTCTTAACTTTGCAAAATATTTGGTGTAATAGAGAGTTATTTATTCAATGAAAGCCTATAAAAGAATCAACAATCTGCTCGGATGGGGCACCTTCCTCATCTCGGCATTGGTCTATATCCTCACCACCGAGCCCTCGGCAAGTTTCTGGGACTGTGGCGAGTTCATCCTTTCGTCCTACAAGATGGAGGTGGGCCACCCTCCCGGTGCGCCTCTGTTTATGATGCTTGCCAACTTCTTCAGCCAATTTGCCTTTGGTAATGTGGAGAATGTGGCGCTGATGGTCAACATTTTCTCCTGTCTGGCCTCGGCGGCGACCATTATGTTCCTCTTCTGGACCATTACCCACATCGCACGCCGTATGACCACCCGCAGAAACGAGGAGCCCTCTGTGGCAAAGACGATTGCCATTATGGGAGCAGGTGTTGTGGGCGCAATGGCCTACGCCTTTACCGACACATTCTGGTTCTCGGCGGTGGAGGCCGAGGTCTATGCCCTCTCGTCGCTGATGACGGCGGTTGTGGTGTGGGCCATCCTCAAGTGGGAGGAGACCTCCGACCAGAAGGGCAACGAACGCTGGCTCATCTTCATAGCCTATATGATGGGGCTTTCGATTGGCGTTCACATCCTCAACCTACTGACAATTCCCGCCTTGGTCTTTGTCTATTACTTCCGCAAGACCCCCTCGGTTACCCTCAAGGGCATTGTGGTATCAACGGCTGTGAGCGGTGTGTTGATTCTCTTCCTGAACAGCATTATCATCCCCTACACCACCCAGATTGGTGCGTGGTTCGACCGTATGCTCAACTCGGTGGGTGTGCCCGTAAATGTGGGCTTTGCAATCTATGCTTTGCTGCTGTTTGTGGCACTCGGTGTGGGTGTGTGGTACACCCAAAAGAGGGGACAGAAGATTGCCAATCTGGTCCTCACCGCCCTCACCGTAATCCTCATCGGCTACTCCTCCTACGCCTCGGTAATCATCCGTGCGTCGGCCAACCCTCCGATGAACTCCAACAATCCCGACAACCCCTACTCGCTGCTCTACCTGCTTAACCGCGAGCAGTATGAGGCGCAACCCATCATCTCGGGTGTCTCCTATGCGGCCCCCATTTCGGATGTTAAGTACGCCACAAAATACTATGTAAACGAGGAGGGACGCTATGTGGGCGAAAAGACCATTGCAGGCTATGAGTATCCCTCGGAGTTCAAGACCCTCTTCCCCCGAATGTGGTCGAGTCAGGACAGACACATCGCCGGCTATGAGTCGTGGGGACAGGTCAGGGGCCGCAGAATATTCTATGAAGGTGAGAGGTACTTGGTGCCCACCTTTGGTGAGAATATGCGCTACTTCTTCAACTACCAGCTGGGCTTTATGTATTGGCGCTACTTCCTCTGGAACTTCGTAGGTCGCCAGAGCGACAACCAGAGTCTGGGAGAACTCACCGAGGGCAACTGGATTTCGGGTATCAAGCCCATTGACGAGGCTATGGTTGGTCCACAGGACAACCTCCCCGACACGATGAAAAACAACAAGGGACGCAACACATATTACTTCCTGCCCCTCATTTTGGGCCTCATCGGCCTCCTTTGGCAACTCTCGCGCAACCCCCGCTACTTTACGGTGGTTATGTGGCTGTTCCTTATGATGGGCATTGTGCTTGTTGTCTACTTCAACTCGCCTCCCGGTGAGCCCCGCGAGAGGGACTATGTCTATGCAGGCTCCTTCTATGCCTTCTGTATGTGGATAGGCTTTGGTGTGCTCGCCGTTGTGGAGTGGCTCGAAAAGGTACTGAAAAAAGACAAGGTTGTGCCCGCAGTGGTGGCGTGTGTGGTTTGCCTCTCGGTGCCCACAATCCTTGCTGCCGAAAACTGGGACGACCACGACCGCAGCGGCCGCTATGTGATGCGCGATATGGGCTACAACTATCTCCAGACCGTTTTGCCCAACTCCATCATCATCAACTACGGCGACAACGACTCCTATCCTATGTGGTACAATCAGGAGGTGGAGAACATCAGGCCCGATGTGAGGATTATGAACCAGAGCTACCTCGGTGGCGGCTGGTATATCGAGCAGATGAAACGCCGCCTCAACGAGAGCGACCCTATTCCCTTCTCGATGCCACAGAGCAAGTATATGTACGGCAACTTCGACTACATCTTTGTGCAGGATATTGTGGACTACCGCGTAGATTTGGCACAGGCGATGGCTGTGGTCCGAAGCGATAGCCCCAACACGAGGGTTAAGTTGGACGACAGAGACCCCAACTCGCTCGCCTTCGACTTCCTGCCCCAGCACAAACTCTCGCTGCCCGTCAACAAGGAGAATGTCCTCAAGACGGGAGTGGTTAGGCCCGAAGATGCCGACCTCATTCTCGACCGCATAGAGCTCAATATTCAGGGTTCGACGCTCGAGAAGCCCGAGGTTATGATTCTCGATATGTTGGCCCACTTCAATTGGGAGAGGCCCATCTACTTTGCGCAGCCCAACCTCCTCAGCAACCTCGGTCTGAACGACTATCTCCAGTATGACGGTTTTGCCTACCGCCTTGTCCCCATCAAGACCCCCGTGGAGAGTGTGGCCACAATGGGGCGCATCGACACCGACTACCTCTATAAGAACCTTATGGAGGTCTATCGCTACGGCAATGTGGCCGAGGAGGATGTCTATGTCGATAACTTCTCGCGCTACAACATCACCTCCACACAGATTCGTGGTGGCTTTGCCCGTCTGGCCGAGGCCCTCATCAAGGAGGGTGACTACCAGAGGGCGCTTCAGGTGCTCGATCGGGGTATGGAGGTCTTGCCCTTCGACAAGATTCCCCACGGCTACCAATCCCTGGCCTACATCGATGCCTACTACACCGCAGGCGATGCAGAGAAGGGTGATGCTCTGGCTCGCGACTTTGCCCACGACATCACACAGCGCATCTACTACTACTTCACCTTCCCCGACAATAAGCACCCCCTCATTGAGGAGGAGATGATTGACCAATATCAGTACCTCAACCACCTCATCTACTCCGTTTTGGCGCCCCACGAGCGCTGGGATTTGGTGGGCGAGATGAGCAAGTCGCTCGACATTACCGACCTCTTCTTCGGCATTGTCTACAACGAGAATGGCGAGATGGAGGATACGGGCATTATGGTCAACGACCGCACGCGCGACGAGTTCCTCAAGAGCATCGATGGCCACTTTGTAATCGAGAAATGAGACGACTTATTGTCATAACCGCCACCGCACTACTTTGCCTTGTGACGAATCTCACAGCGCAGGAGGTTGTGGACAGGTTGCCACTCGGCTGGCAGCCCCAAACCGACTACCCTCTCTCGTGGAGCGGCGGTGGCGACTTTGAGGCGTGGCGCACAGAGGCCCGAGGGAAAATTGTAGAGATGATGGGCATTGCGCCCGAGGCCCCGGCCTCAACCTCCTACAGGGTGCTTGCCACCGAGAGGAGGGATGGCTATAACGCCCACAAAATTGAGTTCGAGATATCCCGAGATAACTTCGTGAGGGCCTACCTGCTGATTCCCGACGGCGAGGGTCCCTTCCCCGCACTTGTGGCTCTCCACGACCACGGCGCCAAGTTCTCCATAGGCAAGGAGAAGATGATAAGGCCCATAGCCGAGAGTTCGGCGGTTGTGGCCGAGGCCGAGGAGTGGGTTGGGAAAAACTACGACGGCATTTTTACGGGCGACCGCTATGCTGCCGAGGGTTTTGTGGTGCTGGCCATCGATGCTCTTATGTGGGGCAACCGCGGAGAGGGCGAGAAGGGGCGCGAGACCCGCTACGACACCCAGCAAGCCCTTGCCTCCAACTGCCTGAAGTTGGGCACTACGCTTGTGGGTATCATCACTTGGGACGACCTTCGCAGCATCGATTTTCTCGCCTCGCAGGAGTTTGTAAACCCCGACCGCATTGGTGTCTATGGCCACTCTATGGGCGGACACAGGGCGTGGATGGCTGCCGCCTTGAGCGACAAGGTTGCCGCCACCGCCTCGATATGCTGGATGGCCACCTCCGAGGCGCTGCTCCAGAGTGGAAATAACGAGCTCAAGGGTGGCTCGGCATTCACAATGCAGATACCCTTCATCTCACGCTGGATGGACAACCCCGACATCGCCTCTCTCATCTGCCCACGAGCGGCACTCTTCATCTCGGGCACCGAGGACAAACTCTTCCCTCGAGGTGTCGAGGAGGCCTACGAAAAGATGCACTCGGTGTGGGCGAGCGTTGGGGCCGCCGACCACCTGCACTGCACCCGCTACCCTGCCCCCCACTGCTTCAACCAGGCGATGCAGAAAGAGGTTGTCGCCTTCTTTCAGGACAACCTTTAGGCGTGAGCCACAGCGCGTTGGCGGCTCATCGCAGCACCTTTATAAATAAAAAGTGTAGCCTCCCTCAACAGGGGACTACACTTATTTTTTCGTCTGGGGCAACGCCCCTCTTTATTCTTGACTACCCGACATCTGGCGTGTAACCCACATCCTCTAGCAGAGTGGCACCGTGGGCGGCGGCAACAGCAAGGGTGTCGCAGCGATTATTCTCCACCGTCGAGGCGTGGCCCTTAACCCACACGAACTTCACTCTGTGGCGACGATAGACCCTCAAAAAGCGCATCCACAGGTCGGGGTTCTTCGCCTTGGCAAAACCCTTCTTCTCCCAACCGAAGAGCCATCCCTTCTCCACCGAATCGACCACATACTTACTATCGGAATAGAGCGTAACATCCGTTCCCTCGAACTTGAGTGCCTCGAGCGCAACGCAGACCGCCAACAACTCCATACGGTTGTTGGTGGTCATTTTGTAGCCGGCGCTAAGTTCCTTTCGATAGGGTGGCGAAATGAGCACAACCCCATAGCCTCCGGGGCCGGGGTTGCCGAGTGAGGAACCATCGGTATAGATTGTAACTGTGGGCACCTAAATAAGCTTGACTCTACAATAAGATAATCACGCGCGCACGCGCGGGAGGCGTGCGCAAACTTTTTCCCTACTTTAGCGCCTCTTCTCCTTTGCCTCCACCGAGAGGGTTGCGTGGGGAACAACTTTGAGTCGCTCCTTGGGGATAAGTTTACCCGTCTCGCGGCAGATGCCATAGGTTTTGTTCTCGATGCGCAACAGGGCAGCCTCGAGGTGCTGGATGAATTTGAGCTGACGCTGTGCCAAGCGGCCCATCTCCTCTTTGGAGAGGGTGGCAGCGCCCTCTTCGAGCACCTTGAAGGTTGGCGAAGTATCCTCGGTATCATTACTTACGGAGTTGTTTACCGAGGCGCGCAAGAGCTCATAGTCGTCTTTTGCCTTACCGAGCATATCGAGGATGATAACCCTGAACTCGGCCAATTCCTCATCGGAATATCTGGTTTTTTCAACTTCCTGTTCCATAGTTTTATTTTTTGGTTTGTTAAAGATACTATATTCCTTTAACATATACAACTTTTTGGCCAATAATTTTTATGGCCCGCCATTTGGCGAGCCATAAAAATCATTTTGGACCACAGGGCGGAGTGCAACACATTGCACCCTCCAAGGCCACTATTTTACCTTTGTAACGGCAATTTTGAGGGGCTGCTCGTCGATGTCGCTATCGACAACCACGCCACCTGCAGGCTCCTCGGCAAGCACCACGCTATTGGCCAGGGTCTGCTGTGCGATGAACTCGCCGAAGGACTCGATGGCGCCCTCCAACATCTCCATCTTCTGAATCTCAACGGTGATGCGGTCGGTTACCTCAAAGCCGCTATCCTTGCGGATATTCTGGATGCGGTTGACAAGCTCCCTTGCCAAGCCCTCCTTGCGGAGCTCCTCGGTGACGGTCACATCGAGTGCAACAGTCAGCTTACCCTCCGAAGCCACCAACCAGCCGGGCATATCCTCCGAGGTGATGTCGAAGTCGGCGGGGGTAACAACAACGCTCTCGCCTGCCACCTCCAGAGTGGTCTGGTCTGCTGCCTCAAGGGCTGCAATCTGCTCCTGAGTGAAGGTTGCAACAAGAGCCGCCATAGGTTTGGCAAGTTTTGCGTGGCGTGCGCAGAAGTTCTTAAAGTTGAGTTTAATGCGCTTGGTGATAAGGCCCGTGGTGTCGGTAATGAGCTCCACCTCCTTAACATTCACCTCGCCCATAATCAGACCTTTGACAGCCTCAAGCCTGCGGCCCATATCCGAGTCGAGGATGGGGATGATAACCTTGGTGAGGGGCTGACGAACTTTGATGCCCACCTTCCTGCGGAGAGCCAGCACCATAGAGGTACTCCTCTGTGCCAAATCCATCATCTGCTCCAACTCGCCATCAATCAGCGCCTCGTTGCACTCGGGGAAGAGGTTCAGGTGAACGGAGCCCTCGTGGCGGCCACTAATGGCATTGAGGTCCGTAAAGAGCCTGTCGCTGAAGAAGGGTGCAAAGGGTGCCGAGAGCTGTGCCACGGTCTCCAAGCAGGTATAGAGGGTCTGGTAGGCCGAGAGCTTATCCTTGCTCATACCGCCGCCCCAGAAACGCTTACGGTTAAGGCGCACATACCAGTTCGAGAGGTTCTCGCCCACGAAATCCTGAATAGCCCTCGATGCGGGGGTGGGATCGTAGTCGTCGAGGCGCTCCCTTACGACCTTCACGAGCGAGTTGAGTGCCGAGAGAATCCAGCGGTCAATCTCGGGACGCTCCTGGACGGGTACCTCCTCCTCTCTGCCGGTGAAGCCATCCACATTGGCATAGAGTGCGAAGAATCCGTAGGTATTGTAGAGGGTGCCGAAGTATTTGCGACGCACCTCATCCACGCCATCCACATCAAACTTGAGGTTATCCCAAGGCTGTGCGTTGGACATCATATACCACCTTGTAGCGTCGGGGCCATACTTGGCCATAACCTCAAAGGGATCTACGGCATTGCCAAGGCGTTTGGACATCTTGTTGCCGTTCTTGTCCAGAACAAGACCATTGGAGATGATATTCTTGAATGCCACGCTGTCGAACAACATAGTTGCCAGAGCGTGCAGAGTGTAGAACCAACCACGGGTCTGATCCACACCCTCGGCGATGAAGTCGGCGGGATATACTTTGAGGAACTCCTCGCGGCTCATCTCGAAGGGGAAGTGTACCTGTGCGTAGGGCATAGCACCACTATCGAACCACACATCAATCAGGTCGCTCTCGCGGCGCATAGGCTCGCCCTTGCTCGACACGAGCACGATATTATCCACATAGGGACGGTGCAGGTCAACCTTGGAGTAGTTCTCCTTGGAGTAGTCGCCCACCACGAAGTCGGCATAGGGGTTCTCCTTCATAAGGCCCGCAGCCACCGACTTCTCAATCTCGGCCTTGAGCTCCTCAATGGAGCCGATGCACTTCATCTCCGAGTAGTCCTCGGTAGCCCACACGGGCAGAGGGGTACCCCAGAAGCGGCTCCTCGAGAGGTTCCAGTCCACAAGGCCCTCCAACCATTTGCCAAACCTACCCGTACCGGTCGATTCGGGTTTCCAATAGATGGTCTTATTGAGCTCAATGAGCCTATCTTTCACTGCGGTAGTGCGGATGAACCACGAATCCAGAGGGTAGTACAAGACGGGCTTGTCGGTCCTCCAGCAGTGGGGATAGTTGTGGGTGTGCTTCTCAATCTTGAAGGCTTTGTTCTCCAACTTGAGGCCCACGGCGATGTCAACATCGATGGTTGCATCCTCCTCGGTGAGCTTCTCGTCGTAGGCGTTCTTCACGAACCTACCCTGCCACTCGGCATATTTCTCCACATTCACAAAGTTCTTTACATACTCGGGGTCGAGGTCCTCAAGGAGGAACATCTTACCCTGCTTATCGACCATAGGCTGCTGTTTGCCTGCCTTGTCGATGAGCAACAGAGGTGCAATGCCTGCCTGCTTTGCAACCCTATCGTCGTCGGCACCGAAGGTGGGTGCGATATGTACGATACCCGTACCATCGGCCACGCTCACATAGTCGCCCGTAATCACACGGAAGGCGTCGCCATCGGGCCTCATCCAATCCATCAGCTGCTCATACCTCACACCTGCCATCTCGGCGCCCTTCCAGGTGCGCTCCTCAACGGTGAATGTACCCTCCATCTTCTTGGTGAAGTAGGTGGGCACGAGCTCTTTGGCCATAATCACGGTCTGACGGATGCCTGTGTAGGGGTTGGCACACTTCACCCTTACATACTCAATCGAGGGACCTACTGCCAGAGCGGTATTGGAGGGCAGGGTCCAGGGGGTAGTGGTCCAGGCGAGGAAGTAGAGGTCGCCCTCAACATCCTCAAAGAGTTTCTCGCTCTCGGCGTTGCGAACAACCTTGAACTGTGCGGTACAGGTGGTATCTTTCACATCGCGGTAGCAGCCGGGCTGGTTGAGCTCGTGGTTCGACAGACCTGTACCTGCTGCGGGCGAGTAGGGCTGAATGGTGAAGCCCTTATAGAGGAGTCCCTTGCCAAAGAGCTCTTTGAGCATCCACCAGAGGGTCTCGATATACTTGTTGTCGTAGGTGATGTAGGGGTCGTCCATATTCACCCAATAACCCATAATGCGGGTGAGCTCCTCCCACTTGCCAGTGAACTCCATCACCGACTCGCGGCAGGTGCGGTTGTACTCCTCGATGGAGATATTCACGCCCACATCCTCCTTGCGGATGCCGAGTTTTTTCTCCACGCCGAGCTCCACGGGCAGACCGTGGGTATCCCAACCGGCCTTACGGTGTACGAGGTAGCCGTTCTGGGTTTTGTAACGACAGATAACATCCTTCAGGGTGCGCGCCATCACGTGGTGGATGCCGGGCATACCGTTTGCCGAGGGGGGACCCTCATAAAATACGAATGTGGGGTGTCCCTCACGGGTGGAGATACTTTTGTGGAAAGTGTCGTCTGCGTCCCACTGTTTGAGGACCTCCAGACCCACTTCGGGCAAATCGAGCCCTTTGTACTCATTGAATTTTTTTCCGCTCATAGTATATAATTATTACCTATTATGTCTAAACAACTTACAAATATATGAAATAATCAAACAAAATATCCTTATTGGGCCACAAAAAAGCGCTCCACAGAGGTCACACTCCCCTACCCTCTCTTTTTGGTCAGGTAGCGGAGTCGTGAGATGACCACCTTGGAGGGTATCTCATCACAATCGACCACAACCCTCGAGCGCTGATAATAGGGCTCTCGCTCGGCAAGCAGCGTGGTGACATAGTCAAAAAGCTCCTCGGGGTTCTTGCCCACAATCTTGGGCCTAACAACCCTCACGCGCTGCAGTCGCTCGGAGAGCGCACGGGCCGACATCTTGAGGTAGACCGTCACACCCAGCTCCATAAGGCGCTCCATATTGTTGCCATAGCAGGGTGCGCCACCGCCTGTGGCCACCACCCAATCGCCCACACTCGCAAGCGACTCTATGGCCTCGCGCTCCAGACGGCGAAACTCATCCTCGCCCATCGTAGCAAAAATATCTGCCACACTCTCCTTGCCCGCAAGTTCACACACTCTCTGGTCCAAATCGACATAGCCGAACTCCGAGATGGCCGCAAGCCCTCTCGCCACGGTGCTCTTGCCGCACCCCATAAAGCCGACCAGAAAGATTATCATTTTAGAACAAGTTTAGCTGCTGCGAATCGATATGTCGTCCCACCTCATCCTCATCCTGAGGCACAATAATCTCGAGCTCCACCTCGTCCATCTCCTCATCAATCACAGGCTCCTGTTTGGGCGCAGGCTTGGGAGTTGTTCTTCTTCGGGGAGTCTTAGGCGCGGGCATTGGCTCGTCGGGCTCCAAAATATCCAGCACACCCATCACGGGCACAGCCTCCTCCTCTTGGGGCTCCTCGGGCTCACTCTTCACCTCCTCGGGTTCTGCCACTTCCGACACTGCCTCGGGTTCTTCGCGGGGCTCCTCCACCTCTGCGGTGGTCTGGGGCTCACTCTCGGCGGCCCTGGGCTCCTCCACCCTGGGCTCGACAGCAATGGAGCGCACACCCTCGGAAATCTGCTCCTCGGGACTCTGCTCTGCGCCACTCTCCTCCTCGGGCTCGGCAACATCCACATCCGAGGCGAAGTGTTTGGGTATGAAGCGCAACTTCTCAACCACATAGGTTGTCACCCTCTTACCCTTGGCCTTATAGCCCTTGACGCCGATGAACTCCTGAACATCGATGATGTCGGCAGGTTTGGTGGCGTGCACACCGCCATAGATAACCTCCAGAGCGGGCTGCGCCTCATCCGACAGGCCCACCGACCTCGACTTGGGATTCTCCTCGTCAACAAACGAGAGCATCTTATCGGTATCCTCGGCCTGGAAGCGTTTTATGTAGTAGTATCCTGCACCCTCATCCCAATAGGCGACGCTGTATATGCGCGAGGAGTCGTATTTCTCAACCCTCACCGTATCCTCGGGGAAGTGGTGGCCAACATCGTAGCCTGTGGTATAAAATTGGTCTTTAGCCGTGAATACAATAATCTTGTCTGAGCCCTTGAACTCACCCAGCAGGCGACCGTGGCCACTATCGTTCAGGCGCTTAATATCCTCATCATACCAAATCTTCTGGCCCGCCAGAGTGGAAGCACCCTTGCTCTTGAGGATGATTTTCGCAATGGGGTTGCGCGAGAAGATGTTACCCTGCGAGGCGCGTCCCTTGATGGCCAACTCGCTGAAGTCCAAATCGACAATCGCCTTTTTGAGTTTGGCTCTCTGACGGAAGATGACCTTCAGCACCTCGGCCTCGCCGTTGGGATTGACACTCATATAGAGCACCCTACTCTTGGGGTTGCCCTTGGTGATATTGTACTCCTTGTCACGAGTGATGGCGCTGATGGCACAACGCTTCATCATATTGGGGCCCTTGTCGCCGTCGCGGTAAAGGACATTGTAGATGGTGCGCTCGTCGCCCCTGCGGAAGACTCCCACGTGGATAATACCGGGGGCAAAGAAGTCCTTGTCGAGCACCTTGCGGATAACATAGCGACCATCCTCAAGGAAGATGATGATGTCGTCCATATCGGAGCAGTCACACACATACTCGGCCTGACGCATCTGCGCGCCAATGCCGAAGAAACCGCCCTCTCTGTCGACATAGAGTTTGGAGTTCACAACCGCAACTTTGGCCTGTGCGATGGTGTCGAAGGCGCGGATTTCGGTCTTACGCTCACGGCCTTTGCCATAGCGCTCCTTGATGCCCTCAAAGTAGGTAATGGCAAACTCGGTGAGGTGTGCCAGGTCATATTTCACCTGCTTGGTCTCCTTCTCGATGGCCTTGATATGGTTGTCGGCCTTGTCGAGGTCGTAGCGGGTAATGCGGATGAACTTCAGCTCGGTGAGCTTCACAACATCCTCCCTTGTAACCTCCCTGCGAAGAAGTTTTTTGAAGGGCTCCAAGGCGGCATCGACAGCATCGTAGGCCTCCTCGGGGCTCTTGCACTTCTCGAGCACCTGATAAATCTTATTCTGAATGAAAATGCGCTCCAGCGAGGCCATATGCCACTCCTCGTTGAGCTCATCGAGCCTCACCTGCAACTCCATACCGAGCAGTTTGCGGGTGTGCTCGGCATTGTGACGGAGGATATCCTTCACGCCGAGGAAGCAGGGCCTCTCATCGCGAATGACACACGAGTTGGGCGAGATGGAAATCTCACAATCGGTGAAGGCATAGAGTGCGTCTATGGTCTTGTCGATAGACTCGCCTGCCGCCACGTGCACAAGCAGCTCCACGGTGGAGGCGGTGTTGTCATCGACGCTCTTAATCTTAATCTTGCCCGCCTCGGAGGCCTTAACGATGGACTCCTTAACGCTCTCGGAAGTGGTCGTAAAGGGTATTTCGGTGATGGCAATGGTGCGGGGGTCCACCTTGTTGATGCGGGCCCTCACCTTCACCGAGCCACCACGCAAACCGTCGTTGTAGCGGGTAACATCCATCAAACCACCCGTGGGGAAGTCGGGGTAGAGTTCGAAATCCTCGCCCTTGAGGTGTGCAACACAGCCGTCCAAGAGCTCATTGAAGTTGTGGGGAAGAATCTTCGACGACAAACCTACAGCGATACCCTCAACACCCTGTGCCAACAGCAAGGGGAACTTCACGGGCAGCGACACGGGCTCTTTGTTTCTGCCGTCATAGGAGAGCATCCACTCGGTAATCTTGGGGCTGAAGACAACCTCCAGCGCAAACTTCGAAAGACGAGCCTCAATGTAACGGGGCGCAGCCGCACCATCACCGGTGAGGATGTTACCCCAGTTACCCTGGGTGTCGATAAGGAGGTTTTTCTGACCCAGTTGCACGAGTGCGTCACCTATGGAGGCATCACCGTGGGGGTGGAACTGCATAGTGTGTCCCACAATGTTGGCAACTTTGATGCGGCTGCCGTCATACATACGACGCATCGAGTGCAGAATACGCCTCTGCACGGGTTTCAGACCGTCGTCGATGTAGGGCACCGCACGCTCAAGGATTACATAGGAGGCGTAGTCGAGGAACCAATCGCGGAACAGGCCCGTGAGTTTGGTCTTTGTCTTGCCACCCTCGCCCATCAGCTTGGCGTACTTATCGGAGAGCTTGCGCACCTCCACATCCTTCACCTCAAAGCCCTCCTCTTCGGCCTCTGCGGCAGTGGTAGCCTCGGCATCGAGAATCTCCTCCTGCTCGGGTATCTGGTTTTCTATGTTCTTATTCTCTTCCATTCTTTTTTCTTTTGCGCCCTGCGGGGCTTCTTTTCGCGCCTTTTTATAAAAAGGCGCCCCAAAAATTTTTAGACGATACTGCGTATCGTTGTATTTGCTCTACCCTATTTCGGAGCCACCCTCACTCGTTGCCGCCGTTGCGGCCTTTTTGTAAAAAGCTGCACCAAAAACTTTTATGCGATACTGCGTATCGCTGTATTTGCCAGGGGTCCCAGGGATTCCAAGGATTCCAGGGATTCCAAGGTTACTAATTTTCCTTTAAGGAACTTTTTTCTGCCTTAGGTCGTTAGTCGTTAGACTTTAGACCTTCTACCCAGCGAGTGGGTTTTGTGAGGGGATTTTTCCCCAATTCCCCTCTACCCAGCGAGTGGGTTTTGTGGAGGGATTTTTGTGCCGAGCGAGGGAGCAAGTCCGCAGTTTACGAGAGGTAAATGAGGAACTTGTGAGCCGAAGCTCGGTGCAAAAAGCACCCACAAGGCACACTCGCACCGCTCGCTTATCGTAGGTCATCAACATAATCGGCCTCAATGCGCAGATTGTCCACGATGAAGCCCTGACGCTCGGGGGTGTTGGTGCCCATATAGAACTCGAGCATCGTGTGGATGGGCTCCTCGGCCGAAATCTTCACAGGCTCAAGCCTCATATTGGGGCCGATGAACTCCTTGAACTCGCTCGATGAAATCTCACCAAGACCTTTGAATCGGGTGACCTCATAGTTGGGGCCAATGGTCTCCATAGCCTTCTGCTTCTCCTCCTCGTTGTAGCAGTAGAGCACCTTGGTCTGCTGCTTGTTCTGCACGCGGAACAGAGGTGTCTGCAGGACAAAGAGGTGGTTCTGGCGAATAACCTCGGGGAAGAACTGCAGGAAGAAGGTCATCATCAGCAGGCGGATGTGCATACCGTCCACATCGGCATCGGTTGCGATGATAATCTTGTTGTAGCGCAGATTGTCGATGCTCTCCTCGATATCGAGGCCCGCCTGCAGCAGGTTGAACTCCTCGTTCTTATAGACGAAGGTTTTGCTCTCGCCGTAGCAGTTCTTGGGCTTACCTCGCAACGAGAAGACGGCCTGTGTCTGCACATCCCTCGAGGCGGTAATCGAACCACTCGCCGACAAACCCTCGGTAATAAATATCATTGACTCCTCCTTGCGAGGATTCTTGGCGTCGCAGTAGTGAATCTTGCAGTCGCGCAACTTGCGGTTGTTGAGGCTCACCTTCTTGGCAATCTCCCTGGCCTTTTTCTGCACAGTGGAGATAGCCTTGCGCTCCTTCTCGTTGTCGGCAATCTTCTTGTTGAGGATGGTGGCCGTCTCGGAGTGCATATGGAGGTAGTTGTCGAGCTCCTGCTTGACAAAGTCGCCGATGAATTGGCGCACCGAGAGGAGTCCCTCACCCATATTCTTCGAGGAGAGTTTAATCTTCGTCTGGCTCTCAAACTCGGGCTCCTCAACGCTCACGCTGATTGCAGCAATGATAGAGCCCCTCACATCCGACGGGTCGTAGTCCTTCTTGAAAAACTCCTTGATGGTCTTGGCTACCGCCTCCTTGAAGGCTGCCTGGTGTG
The DNA here is from genome assembly GCA_045633765.1 of Tidjanibacter sp. GTDB lineage: Bacteria > Bacteroidota > Bacteroidia > Bacteroidales > Rikenellaceae > Tidjanibacter. The sequence continues at coordinate 23,804 of JAZQZA010000007.1, forward strand.
TACCACCCTGGGTGGTGTGCTGTGAGTTCACAAAGGAGAAGTAGGTCTCGCCATAGCCTGTGCCGTGGGTGAAGGCAATCTCGATGTCCGTACCCTTGAGGTGCACTGCCGGATAGAGAGGATCCTCTCCGAGGTTCTCATTCAGAAGGTCCAACAAACCATTCTTGGACTCATACTTTTTGCCATTGAGTTTGAAGACAAGTCCTGTGTTGAGGTAGGTGTAGTTTTTGACTCTCTGCTCGACATACTCGATGTTGTAGTCGTAAATGCCGAACACCTCCTCGTCCACGAGGTAGCGCACAGAGGTTCCGGCCTTCTCGGCCACACCATCCTCCCAGCGGTCATCCTTGAGGATACCCTGCTCGAAGACCACCGTGTGGGACTTACCCTCCCTGACACTTCGGGCCTCGAAGTGGGAGGAGAGCATATTCACAGCCTTCAGACCCACACCATTCAGACCCACCGTCTTCTTGTAGCCTGCGCCCTGATACTTACCACTGGTGTTGATTTGGCCCACACAGGCCTCCAACTTATCCAGAGGAATACCACGACCATAGTCGCGAATGGTCACCCACTTATCCTCGATGGTAATCTCAATCTGCGAGCCGTAGCCCATAGTGAACTCATCCACCGAGTTGTCCACAACCTCCTTGATGAGGGTGTAGATACCGTCGTCGGACTGCGTTCCGTCACCGAGCTTACCAATCCACATACCGGGACGAAGGCGCATCTGCTCACGCGTGGAGAGCGTTTGGATGTCCTTCTCGGTGTATTGTACTGCTTTGTTTGTTTCGTTTGCCACTTGCTTTATATCTCTTTTTTTTCGTTTTTCGACTACTTGTTACCCTCTCGGACCTCGGCCAGCGCCTCAACCGAAAGAGCCCTCACCTGCTCGGCCAACTCCCTTGCGGGGGTTGCCGCCACCCTCTCGGCGGGTATGGGGTCGAGAATCCTGACCACCAACCTGCGACTATTGAGCCTGCCACCCTTGAAGAGTCCCTTGGTGCCATCCAGCACACAGGGTGCTATGGCCACACCGTTCTCCTGCGCCAGACGGAAGGCGCCATCCTTGTAGCGGTGGATGTTTCCATCCTTGGTGCGCGTACCCTCGGGGAATATGAAGATGCTCGTGCCCGCCTTGAGGTGTTTGGTACCCTCCTCCATCACAGCCACGGCTGCCGACGAGGTGCCCCTCTTGATTGCAATGTCGCCCCTCATACCGAGCATCCAACCGATGGCGGGAATGTTCCTCACCTCCACCTTCGACACAAACTTGAAATTCCACACGGGGAGGAAGAAGGCAAGCGGAATGTCAAAGAAGGACTGATGGTTGGCTGTGAGCACATAGGTCTGCTTGGGGTCGAGTTTCTCGCTGCCCACAACCTTCACACGCCAGACGGGCGAGAGGATGTAGACCATACGGGCGACAAGTCGCGAGAGGGCCAAAACCGGCTTTCGCTCCTTGTCGAAGGGGAGCGATATGACCAGCGCCACAAACATCATCACGAGCGAGAGAATGGCCCAGATGACAATTGCGATAATGTATATGCCGAGCAAAATTACCTTCATAGCGAGTTTAGTCCTAAATTAAGCCGCAATTTTACGAATTATTTTTGGTTTCCCCTGCCTTTATGTACCTATTTTTATTAACAATTTTCAAATTCGGGCTATCGTACATCGGCCGCAGCCCGTCCCCACCCCACTAACCTCCCTA
>JAZQZA010000008.1:0-6501 GCA_045633765.1 Tidjanibacter sp.
TAGCGATAGCCTGGGGGGTGCAACCCATATTCGAAACCTCGCAGCAGCACCAAGTACCGTTTGCCAAAAGCTCTTTAGCGTCGTCGCCGTTGAGCTCGTTCTGGAATGCGCAAGGAAGTGCGATGTCGCATTTCACGCTCCAAGCCTTCTTACCTGCGGTGAACTTGGTAGCCTCGGGGAATTTGGTAGCCATATCCTCAACTTTGTTGCGGTTCGAAGCACGCATAACGAGCATATAGTCGATCATCTCCTTGGTGATACCTGCGGGAATCTCGCAAACGCCGTCGGGACCCGAGATAGCAACAACCTTACCACCCAGCTCGGTAGCCTTGGTAGCAGCGCCCCAAGCTACGTTACCGAAGCCCGAAAGAGCGATGGTCTTACCTTTGATATCTTTGCCTGCTTTTGCAAGTACGTGCTCGGTGAAGTAGAGAGCGCCGAAACCGGTAGCCTCGGGACGGAGAATCGAACCACCCCAGTTCTGGCCCTTACCGGTCAAAACGCCTACGTTGTACTCGCGAGCGAGATTGGTGTACATACCGAAGAGGTAACCGATCTCGCGACCGCCTACGCCTACGTCACCTGCGGGACCGTCGGTATCGCCACCGATGTTGTGCCAGAGCTCAAGCATAAATGCCTGGCAGAAGCGCATAATCTCTGCGTCCGATTTGCCAACGGGATCGAAGTCCGAACCACCTTTACCGCCACCCATAGGAAGGGTAGTGAGGGCGTTTTTGAAGGTCTGCTCGAAACCGAGGAACTTCAACATCGAGGGGTTAACTGCTTTGTGGAAACGAAGACCGCCCTTGTAGGGACCGATAGCTGCGTTGAACTGAACGCGGTAACCGAGGTTGGTCTGTACCTCACCCTTGTCGTCAATCCAAGTTACACGGAAGGTGAAGATACGGTCGGGCTCAACCATGCGCTCAACGATTTTTGCTTTCTCAAACTCGGGGTGCTGGTTATAAACCTCCTCGATCGACTCGAGCACCTCTTTAACTGCCTGCAAATACTCGTTCTCGCCGGGGTGCTTGCGCTCCAACTCGGCCATCAAATTCTGTACATTCATACTGAAAATAGGTTTTAAGTTTGTAATGATGTATTAGGTTTTGAAATATCTCTTTCTTTTTATGTGCAATATGCACCCCCAAAAGTAGTCATTTTTATTCTAAATAGTAATCTTTTCCCGAAAAAATTAGTGTTATTTTTTCACAAATCACTATCTTTGGAGTGACAAATGTTCCTTTTGTGGAACTCGACAGAGATTTCAAACCAATAGATACTAATAAAACTAAAACTATTCAACACAATGGAAAACCTCAAAATTACTCCATTTACCAAGTATCACATCGCTGCAGGTGCCAAGATGGCCCCCTTTGCAGGTTTCAACATGCCCATCGAGTTTACGGGCATCAACGCCGAGCACCTCTGGGTTCGCGAGGCTGTGGGTGTATTTGATGTGAGCCATATGGGCGAGCTGTGGGTTAAAGGCCCCAAGGCTACCGCTCTGCTTCAGCGCATTACCACCAACAATGTGGCAGCCCTCACGGACGGTAAGGTGCAGTACACCTGCTTCCCCAACGGCAAGGGTGGTATCGTGGATGATTTCCTGCTGTATCGTTTCAGCGAGGAGAACTACCTCTTGGCCATCAATGCTGCCAACATCGACAAAGATTGGGCATTTGTTTGCGAGCAGGGTAAGGCCTTCGGTATGGAGCCCGGCAAGGAGCTCTTCAACGCCTCCGACGAGACCGCACAGTTGGCAATTCAGGGTCCCTTGGCTATGAAACTTGTGCAGAAGATGTGCGATGAGCCCGTTGAGGATATGGTTTATTATACCTTCAAGACCCTCAAGGTGGGCGGTTGTGAGGCTATCCTCTCGACCACAGGCTACACCGGTTCGGGCGGTTGCGAGGTCTATATCAATGCCAAAGATGCCGATCAGCTCTGGGCAGAGCTCTGGAAGGCTGGCGAGGAGTTTGGTCTGAAGAACATCGGTCTGGGCGCACGCGACACACTCCGTCTGGAGAAAGGTTTCTGCCTCTATGGCCACGAGATTAACGACGAGATTTCGCCCATCGAGGCAGGTTTGGGTTGGATTACCAAGTTTGTCGATGGCAAGGACTTCCTCGACAGGGAGTATATGGAGTCGCTCAAGGCAGGTGGTCTGAAACGCAAACTCGTGGGTCTGAAGCTCATCGACCGTGGTGTGCCTCGTGCCGGCTACCAGATTGGCGACGAGAACGGCAACCCCATTGGCGAGATGGTTTCGGGTACTATGTCGCCCTGCCTGAAGGTGGGTATCGGTACCGGTTATGTCCCCAAGGAGTATGCTGTGGTTGGCAACATTCTCACCATCATTGTTCGCGATAGGGCTCTGAAGGCAGAGGTTGTCAAACTCCCCTTCTTGTAGAGAATAGGTGCTATTGGTGCTGATTGCACCGAGCCATAAATGGCGGGCCCCCAAACTACGCTTGTAGCTTGGGGGCCCGCTCCTTTTGTTTGGTTAGTTAATGATGGGTCTGTCTTTAGGTTTTTTGCCTGATACTCTCCTTTGTTTGAGCGGGAAAGAAAAAGGGGAAGACTCACGTCTGCCCCTTTCATCAGGTTAGGTTAGTTAGGTTAATGAGGTACGGGAAGAATGTCCCGTAAAACATTGCTGCAAAGGTAAGGCAAGAAATGATAAAAACAAAATTTTTGTCATAAAATCTCTAAAGTTTTTAATAAATCGCAACTTTTCGCCCCTATTTAGTTAAATATTATTAAATAATCTTTCCAAGGGGTATTTAATTATTAAATATTTTTAATATTGTCCGAGGGGTTTTTAATCTCTCGGCGTGTGGATAGTCCCTCGTTTTGGGCCCTTGTTCGGTACTCCAGAGGGGTGCAATGGTACTTTTTGTGGAAGAGTCGGATGAAGTGGGAACTGGTGGCGAAGTGACACTCGTGGGCAATGGCTTTTATCTGCTGGCTGGTCGATTTGAGCAGCCCGGCGGCCATCTCCAAGCGTCTTTCCATCATCCAACTGTGGGGTGTTTGACCGAGGGCTTTGTGGAACTCCTTCTTGAATCCCGAGAGGCTCACTCCATACTCCCGAGCAAGCTCCTCGATGCGCTTTGTGGAGAGGATATTCTCCTTGGCGAACTGCTCAATGGGGAGTCGCTTATGGGTGGAGAGGTGTTGCAGCGTGGCGACCATCTCTCCGTAGTCGCCGCCGAGCAGCAGGTAGACAAGTTCGTTGGTTTTCATACGCTCCATATCGCCACAGCGCTCAAAGATGTCGCCATTGAGATACTCTCTGATGCCGCTGATAAGTGAGATTATTGCTCTGTCGGCCCTTTGGTGGGGGTATTGTGACGATGGGGCTTGGGGAGCCACAAGTGGTCGGACCCCCGAAAAGAGTTGTAGTTCTTTGAGGATGGTGGCAAAGAGGCCCTCGCTCGGGGCGAAGAGAATCTCCTCATAGAGGCGCTGCTCCATAGTGAAGTGCTCGACAAAATGGAGTCCGCAGGGGAGGATGAATAGTTCGCCGGTGTAGATTTGTATTATGCCGGCGTGGGTGTGGATTACGAGTTTTCCATTTACCACATAGCCGATGGTGGTGTTGTGGGCTCTCTGCAACTCCACCTCCTCGGAGTCGCCGTAGCGATTGCGCAGAATGATTTTGTTTGGGTAGTTATCTCTCATAGTGCCACAAAGATAGTGGCCGAAAGTGCCGTTGGCGGAAGTTGCCCTCGGAGGTTGTCATTCGGTTATCAACACCCTACCAAAACCTTTGGAGGAATGAAAGAAAATGCTTGATTTTTGGACATAGTTGCCCTTGAGAGTGGCTGTGGGCAGGGATTATTGAAGTGCGGAGAGCACCGAGAGGCCGACCAGCAGCAGGTAGATAACCACGCTCACCACACCTTTGCGCCTAACGAAGAAGGTGTGAACAAGGGGGACTGCAGCAAAGCCCATAATGGGGATGGCGACAACGGGGCGACCGCCAAAGAGGAACATCATAAGCCCCAGAAGGAAGAGGAGCGAGAAGATGATGTGGCCTTTGCGTGCCCTTGTGCGCATAGAGTTGTAGCCGCCCATAAATACCACTAAGCTCAAGAGGGTAAGCAGGGTGATCAGGCCCCACAGTGCACAGTTGAGCACACCACCAGAGGTGGCGTAGAACTGGGCGAAATCCACCACGCGAAGAGCAGGGAAAGAGTCGCTCCACTGGCCGAGCAGCCCGAAGAAGGGTGCGCCATTGAACCAATTAAGGCACGAGAAGAGCAGCAGTGGCAGGGGTATCATCAGCAGTCCTGCAATCATCTCCCTGGGGGAGCGTTGCCAGATGAGCCATTGGGCGGGTAGGAGAATGAGCAGATAGGCCATCTCGGGCACGAGCAGTGAGGCCATTGCCGTCCAGAAGGAGGCGCTCATAACCTCGCCGAAACACTCGTGGCGCTTGAAACTCAGGAACATAAGCTCCGAGGCCTTGGTGAGCATCAAGATTGCCAACACCATCGAGGGACTCCCAACGGGGTAGGCAACACCAAAAACGCATATCATAAAGAGTACCATCGGCATAAAGGAGCGGATGACCGATAGCGAGTAGCGATTGATGATGCGGATGAGGAGTATTGAGGCGAGGATGATGGCCACAACCGACACAGCCACACCCACATAGGGCCCCAAGAGGGCATCTACCCACACACCCACAGGCGAGAGCACTCCCTCGGTGGACTCCAAGGCGTAGGGGGCGCGCAGCGCTCTGGTTGTGAGCAACAACAACAGCGCTCCGAAGGTCACAAGGAGTGTGGGGATGGGTTGTTTGAGAATGTCGTATTGTCGAGTGCGTGCCATAGTGGATGCAAATATAGGGATTTGTGGCGGTAATTTCCCCAAAAAAGAGTAATTTTGTGGCCTATGCTCGAAATATCCTATAAAAAAGAGTGCCTCGAGGCGGGGTGTGATGAGGCAGGGCGCGGCTGTTTGGCGGGTCCTGTGGTGGCGGCGGCTGTAATTCTGCCTCCCGACTACTACCATCCCCTGCTAAACGACTCCAAACAGATGACCGCTGCTCAGCGACTCCTTGTGAGAAAAGATATTCAGGAGAGGGCGGTGGCTTGGGCTGTTGCGGAGGTTAGCGCCGAGGAGATAGACCGCATAAATATACTCAAGGCCTCCTTTGAGGCTATGCAGAGGGCCGTGGAGAGGTTGTCGGTGAGGCCCGAGCACCTTCTCATTGACGGCAATAGGTTCTATCCGAGGCTGGATATCCCTTTCAGGTGTGAGGTCAAGGGCGACGGGCGCTTTGCCAATATTGCTGCCGCCTCGGTGTTGGCCAAGACCTACCGTGACGAGTATATGGCTCGCCTTGCTGAGGAGTTTCCCGCCTATGGGTGGGAGCGCAATGCGGGTTATCCCACCAAGGCCCATCGTGAGGCCATTGCCCGCTGTGGGCTCACTCCCCACCACCGACTCACCTTCATCCACGACAAAGACCAGCTTTCGCTCTTCTGATAGGGCGCTGCAGCCCACCCCCGTCTGACTCGTAGAGGTCTATATATATAAAAGGTGTGCAACCCCTCTCGTGGATTGCACACCTTTTATTTAATGCTCTCTCGGGTGATTATTTAATCTCCCAGGTCTCGCCGCTATTCAGCAGATCGTCCATACATTTAATCTTGCTCTTCTCCTGCACCTCCGCAACCTGACGGGCAACCTCCCTGTTGTAGGTGGGCTCGTCAACATCGCGGATAACGCCGAGGGCTACGGGGAAGTCGGGATACTTCATAGCCGCAAGTGCGTTGTGGATGTAGGTGGAGGGCTCCTTCGAGTCGTGGGTGAGCACATCGTCGAGGGTGTAGCCATCCTCGCCAACGGTCACAACCTTCAGCTTGAAGCCGTCGAGAACAATACCTTTCTCTTTGTTCGCACCGAAGAGCATCTTCTCGCCATCCTTCAGAATGATGGTGTTCTCTGCACGGGTAGCCTTGTCTTTTGCGAAGGCGGCGTGTGCACCATCGTTGAAGATTACGCAGTTCTGCAACACCTCGGTGATGGAGAAGCCGTCGTGCTGGGCAGCCCTCACGAGGCACTGGCGGGTGAGGTCAACCTCCACATCAATCGAACGGGCAAAGAAGGTACCCTTGGCACCGATAATCAGCTCACCGGGGTTGAAGGGTTTCTCGATGGTACCATAGGGCGAGGTTTTGGTAATCTTGCCCAGCTTCGAGGTGGGCGAGTACTGACCTTTGGTCAGACCATAGATCTCGTTGTTGAACAGCACCACGTTCAGGTCGATGTTCCTACGGATGGCGTGGATGAAGTGGTTGCCACCGATAGCGAGCGAGTCGCCATCGCCGGTTGCCACAAATACGCTCACCTTGGGGTTGGCCACTTTCAGACCGGTAGCAATGGCGTTGGCACGGCCGTGGATCGAGTGGAAACCGTAGGTCTTCATATAGTAGGGGAAGCGCGACGAGCAGCCGATACCCGAAACTACAACGAACTCCGAGC
>JAZQZA010000009.1:0-3871 GCA_045633765.1 Tidjanibacter sp.
TGACGGTCGGGCCTCTGCTTTGTATCGCGGTAGCCTTTGGGTTAGAACATTCTTGCTCCGAGGGGGATAGAGAGTCCGAAGGCAAAATTAACCGAGTTTTGGTTGAGGGGCACGGGGATTGCGCCACCTTTTGCGGTACCATACTTGGTTGCGATGTAGTCCACACCCGCAAAGAGATTGAACTTCGAGGAGTGGATGTTGGCCGCCAAGCCCAGAACGCCCAGCGAGTTTACATAGGAGTAGCTGGCCGAGGCGGTGAGCCAAGTCATTGGACGCAGGGTGAAGGCTCCGCTGATGGAGTTCCACTTGCGGTTTTCATACATCTTCGTATTCCAGAGTGCGCCCACGCTCATCTTGTCGCCAAGGAAGTTGTACTCCAAGCCTGCCACGATGGAGGTGTGGAGCGAGGTCTTGCCGCTTGCCTTTTCGGGTGTGGCAACAAGTGCTATCGACTCGGGTTTCTCGAATTTCACCTCATTGGTGGCGATGTCGTAGCCGTTGAAGGCGAAGTTCACATTGTCGATGGTTGCGCAGAAGGAGTTGTTGGCATCCCAGGCATTGTAGCCAAGGTCGTTGACGGCTGCCGAGAGGCGTATCTGCTCGTCGCGGAAGGTCCACTCGATACCTGCATCAACGGCAAAACCTATGCTGCTGATTCTCGATGGGTCGAAGTTTGCAAAGTTGGTAACGTGGCCCACGAAATCGTCCATTGTAACCTCACCGGTAAGGCTCTCGAAGCTGTAGCCTGCAATGTTGCTCTCGAGGGTGCCGGCCATCTTGGCGGTGTAGCTCTCCTGGCCAATCTCAATGTCGAGTTGGTCGATGTTGGCCCTGATGTGTGCCAGGCCCACAAGCATTTTGGCCCTGAAACCGAGGGTGAATACATCCTGCACGGGGAAGGTGTAGCCGAGCGAGGCCTCAAGGAAGTTGCGGCTCTCGATGCCCATACCCGAGATGTTATATGTGCCCTGCGAGAGTGTTTTTGTGAGGGCGAAGAAGTCCTTGGGGATGTCGATGTTGGTCTCCGAGCGGAGTTTTACGCCCACCGACCAGAAGCCGCCGTGGAAGTAGTTGCCGATGGCGATAATCTGGTCGTTGAGTCCAAACTCAATGTTGTTCTGCTCGGGCAGTTTGGAGAGGAACTCTTCGGCCGAGACGCTCTTGTGCATATAGGTCACCACGCCATTACCCTCACCATTGGGGTAGAAGAAGTTCTCGGCGGAGAGGAAGTTGCTCTCCAGCGAGGTGTAGATGCCGCCCACTGCGGGGATTGTGAAGAATCCGCGCGAGGGTGCAAGTGCGGGGTTGAGGTCATAGCGCTGGGTGGAGCCGTTCATAAAGTAGGCGGTGCGGAGTTGTGCGTCAGCCTCTGTGCCCAGAGCAAGGGCTGCAACCGCTACGATAGCTATCTTGACTATATTTTTCATCTTTGTCATCTTTTTCTTCGGGTTCAACATTTAGTGCGCCTACTCGGCCTCTTCTGCGGCTGTTCCGCCGAGGGTGGCGAGGTCCACGGTTATACCCTCGGGAAGCAGGAGCGAGAGGGCAAGTGATATGTGCTGATTGGAGTTGAGTGCGCCGCCCGCAAGGGTTGTACCCTCAATCTTGCAGCGAATACTCTTTACCTTCGCAAGCTCCGCAAAGGGGCTGGAGCCCTCGGGAGCCTCAATGTTGAGTGCTACCGAGCAGTTCGACGAGGCGGCCTCTGCATTTGCCGTACCTTCGATAGTGCCAGTTGAGGTGGCCTTGATGCTCTGGATGGGCGAGCCCTCGGCGTCGAGCATTTCGAGCGCGAGAGAGAGGTCGATGGGCAGGGTGCTAACCGATGCAATGTTGAGTACTACACTCTCAACCTCCACCTCAATATCTGCCAGCGACGAGAGGTCCACATCCTCAATGGTGGTCGTGTAGGTGATGTGGCCATCTTTGTTTGCGCTAAAGGAGATGGGGGCATCCACCGAGTAGTCGATATTGAAGGTGTAGCTATCCTCAAGGGTGATAGTGTGGGGCTGCTCCTTGTTGGTTGCGGCATTGAGCTGCAAGACGAGTTTGTCGGGCAGCAGACCGATGAGTTCCGAGAGGCCCTCTACCTCATAGACTCTCGTGGCTGCATCGTCGGGATAGTTGACTGTGCTGTCCTCGCCTGTGATGATGATGGAGGTGTGGTCGGCGGGCAGAATGGAGATGGTGGGCGTTGTGATGGTTTTGGCCACAGCGCCGGCCTTGTAGCCGTCAATCTGAATGGTTGCGTCGATACCTACGCCAATGGGGTTGTCGATATTGATGCGCAGAACGGGCGAGGCGATGTTGAGTTCCATCTCCAGACCCTCAAGCGAGGAGCTGAAGTCGCCAATCTCAATCTCGATGGGTGCCAAGAGGTCGCTCAGGTCGGGCTCAACAAAGCCCGTTACGCTCTCAACCCTCAGGTCGGAGAACTGAATCTTGGGTGTGATGACGATATCCTCGTGGTGGGTGCGGATGGTCAGATTCTGACCTGCAGGCAGAGTGAGGTCGGCTTTTATTCCGAGGTCGGCCGACAGATCCACCTGGCCGTTGTTGATAGCCAGAGCGCCGATGCCATCGAGTGTAAAGCGGCCGAAGGTTACCTCACCGCCTGTGGTGGCAATCTGGATGGGGGCTGTAGATGTGAGCTTGCCTGCCTGGTAGTTCCAAGCTGCCTCCTGGGAGGAGATGCGCAAATAGGGGGGGAGCGAAATCTCAACATTGTCAAGCTCGATGTACTCCACGGGAGAGTTCTCGATGTTGAGTTTCAGCTCCAGAGTGGGGACACCGCCTGTGGTGTTGTCCACAAGGGCGATGCTGTGAATCTCCTTAATCTCGGCGGGCAGCGAGAGAGTCTGCGAAATCTGCTCGCTCACGCTTACATTCTCGCAGATTTCGCCCGTTACGATGGTGGCATCGTAGAGCTCCAGCGAGGTGGAAATGTGCACATAGGGAGAAACGGGGGATACGGTGCCCGCTTTGATGGAGCCCGTGAAATCCAAATCGTAGGTCACATCCTCGTCGATGCGGAGTTTTCTGTCGGCACCAATTGTCATTCCGCTGAGATCTACACTCTTAATCAGAAGGTCCACCTTCAGGTGGTCGCCCGTCATCGTGTAGTTCTCGATGTGGAAATGGTTGGGAGTAGAGGAGCCCTCGCCCGCATAGACACTCGAGTAGTCGTAGGTGTCGTCGCCCACAACCTTCTCAACGGTGAAACCTGCGGGAAGCTCAATGTTGAAATAGTCGATGTGGCGCTTGTCGCTCACGCCCGCAAGGCCACCCAGGTCGAATTGGATGTCGACGAGGGAGCCCTCGCCGTTGGCACCAAAACGGATAGTCTTGATGGCGGCAATCTCCTCGGGAATCTCTATCTCAAACTCACCCTCAAAGGTGTGGGGGTCGTAGTGCATCTGGAACTCCTGACCAACCAGGGGAAAGCTTTCGGGAATCTCCATTCCGGAGGTGATACCGGCGGGCAATGCAAGATCCTTGGTGCCCTCAAAGGTGGGGATTGCAGCGTTGATGTTGCCGATGAACGAGGCGTTGATGGGGCTGATGGTGGGAATAATGCCTGTGATGGGGTCGATGGTGCCCAACTCAACATTGTAGCTCATCTGGTCGCCGAACGAAAAGCCATAGTTGCCATTCTCATCGGTCTCGATTCCCGACTCCTCAAGGAGCGATTGGAGGGTAATCTCACCTGTGGTGCCGAGTGGCACGGTGATACCCTCGGTGTCGCCGACGGTCACTTCGAGCGATATGTTGTCGAAGTTGTAGTCGGTGTTGCAGGCTACGGCTGCAAGAGCGATAGCCAGCAGTGTAGAAAAGTGTCCAAATTTCCTCATAACTATACCGTTTTTTGTTG
>JAZQZA010000010.1:0-1999 GCA_045633765.1 Tidjanibacter sp.
TGGCAACCTACGCCTCGGAGGTCTTCACCGAGGGCACAAAGTTGATTTTGGAGTTTTGCGACCGCATAGCCGCCGTGGCAACCCCCGTGCTGAGGACCGAGATGGACGAGGCCTTCCTCATCGCCGCCGAGTATGTGTGGGCCTTCTGGAATTGGGCCTACCAATCTGCCTCTCAAAAATAGGACACCCCTTCTTACGAAAAAAACAGACACAATATGGCTAAAAAAGGAGAATTTGGGCTCATAGACTTCATACACGCCCACTTCCACGCCCCCGCAGGGATGGTTGGCATTGGCGACGACTGCGCCATTGTGCCGGGCCCCGATGAGGACACGCTCGTCTCGACCGATATGCTCCTCGAGGGCATACACTTTCTGCGCGCACACTCCACACCCGAGGATATCGGTTGGAAGGCTGCGGCCGTAAACCTGAGCGACATCGCCGCAATGGGAGGTATTCCCGTGGCCACCTTCCTCTCCATAGCGCTGCCCAAGGATGCACAGGGCGAGTGGGCCGAGAGGTTCATCAAGGGCTATGCCGAGATTAGTACCAAGTATGGCGTGCCTCTGCTGGGTGGCGACACCACATCCTCTCTGCGCGACATTGCAATCAATGTGGGCATCAAGGGGCGCTGTGACCACGGCAAGGCCCTCGGACGCGGCGGAGCAAAGGTGGGCCACACCATCTTTGTCACAGGTCCTCTGGGCGACTCGGGCGCAGGTCTAAAGGCCATACTCACAGGCATTGAGCGCACCCCCGAAGTGGAGAAGCTCATCTATCGCCATCTGCGTCCCGAACCACGCCTGGCGGAGGGACAAAAGTTGCTCTCGACCAATATGGTAGGTGCAATGATGGACCTCTCCGACGGACTCGCCTCCGACCTCGGACACATCCTCCGAGCCTCCAGGGTGGGCGCACAAGTGGACCTCAACGCTCTGCCCCTCTCGGCCGAACTCGTGGAGGTGTGTCGCAAACAGCGATGGAGGGCCCGCACGCTGGCAGCCTCGGCAGGCGAGGACTACGAACTCCTGCTCACAGGCCCTGCGGAGCTCGCCTCGGCGGTAGATTTTCCGCTCTATCCCGTCGGCACCATAACCGACACCATCGGCATAGAGTGGCAGCGCAGCGGCAAAACCGTAAAATTCAAAGCACAAGGATTTTCTCACTTCTAAACATTTGCAAAACCCTATGAAACAATATAATAGAGTACTCACAATAGCCGGCAGCGACTCGGGTGGCGGCGCAGGCATACAGGCCGACATCAAGGCCATAAGCGCAATGGGGTGCTTTGCAGCCTCGGCCCTGACGGCCGTGACGGTGCAGAACACTCTCGGCGTGGAGGCCGTACACCCCATTCCACTTGAGATTCTTCGCGGACAGATTGAGGCCGTACTCTCCGACATCGGTGCCGATGCTGTGAAAATCGGAATGCTCCACTCCGCCGAGGTTGTGGAGCTGGTGGCCGAGGTGCTCCAGAGGCACAACATCACCAACATCGTGCTCGACCCCGTAATGGTCTCCACCTCGGGACACAGGCTCATTGAGGAGAGCGCCATCCGCACCCTGCAAGAGCGACTCCTGCCCCTGGCAAGGGTCATCACCCCCAATATCCCCGAGGCCGAGATACTCTCGGGCGAGAAGATTGCCTCCAACAAGGAACTGCCCGCCATTGCTCGTCGCCTATCGTGCGGTGGCCGCGTGTCGGTGTTGCTCAAGGCGGGCCATCTGACCGACAACACCCTCGTAGATATTCTCTACAACGCCGAGGATGACACCATCATTGAGCTCCCCTCGGCGCGAATCGACACCCCCAACACCCACGGCACGGGATGCACCCTCTCGTCGGCACTTGCCGCCGCACTTGCCAAAGGACTCCCTCTGACAGAGGCCGCCAAAGAGGCAAAGGCCTATCTCGCCGAGGCGCTTCGCTCGGGTGCCGACTTCACCATTGGCCACGGACACGGCCCCGTAAACCACTTCTGGAGGTTGCAAAACAAGT
>JAZQZA010000011.1:0-11340 GCA_045633765.1 Tidjanibacter sp.
TCCAATCGAAGTAACGCCATTGCCAATGGTGACACTGTCTCCAATCGAAGTAACGCTATTGCCAATGGTGACACTTGTCAGCTAGGTGCAATCGCGGAATGCCCGGCACAGGAGAGTGGCGGTGTGGATTTCGATCCCCAAATGCGCGCCTATGGCCTTGTGGATATTCAGGAACTCGCTCCAGGGGTGCTTGTCGAGCTGAAATACTCCACGACGGACAACTTTGTGAGCAAGGATATGTATGGCACCTTGGAGAGGGCCTATCTGGAAAAAGAGTTCGCAAATAGGGTTGTTAAGGCACAGGAGATACTCCAGAAGAGGTACCCCAACTACACGCTTCTCATCTACGATGCGGCTCGCCCCATCAGCGTTCAGAGGGCTATGAGCCAGATAGTGGAGGGCACCGAGTGGGAGGACTTTGTGGCCGACGGCACCAAGGGTGGCTACCACAACTTCGGCGTGGCTGTGGACCTTACGATTGCAACGCTCGATCGCACACCTCTCGATATGGGTGCAGATTTCGATGATTTCTCGGAGAAGGCCGCGGTTAAGGGCACGTCCGACAGCGACCGCGCGACACGCACCATTGATGTCTATCGCAAATTTGTGCGCGGACTGCAAAACCGCGGACTGATAACCGAGGAGCAGGCCAACAATCGCATCCTTCTGCTGGAGGTTATGTGTGAGGCAGGACTCGTTCCCTACCGCCGTGAGTGGTGGCACTTTGAGTATAACGAGTCCATTTCCGTCATCCGCTCCAAGTACAAACTTCTTGATTTCTAATAAGAAAGACTCAATATTATTTTAGATTATGAAAAAGATTTTTGCACTTCTTCTGGTGGCCTCGGCCCTGCTGTTTGGCACCGCCGCTATGCCCATTGCGACTGCGAGTGAAACCACGCCTGCAAAGAGCATTGTGGGCGTGTGGGCCCACGAGATGGCGGCCGACCCCTACGAGCTCGATATGCTGATTTTCGACGACGGCAACTACGCTATCTTCAGCAGTTATGCCAATACCGAGTATTGCGAGGTGGGCAAATGGCGTCTGGAGGGAAGCCGCCTCACACTCACAAAGTACTACGGCGATGGCGACTACACGATGAACGACAACGGCTCCTACACTCGCGTGTCGGGTGCCAAGAAGGATGGCTACGAGCAGAGTTATACTGTTGACGGCCAGACGATAAGCGCTGGTGGCGATGTCTACCTCAAGACTACTTTTGCCGAGGATGTAGCCTCCGATATAGAGGTGCCCTGGTGGGATAAGGAGAGTTTTGTGGCCGCCCAGAAGAACATCAGCACGATTATGAGGTAGCCACGGCCGACCACACCTCAAAACAAAAGTGATCTCCCACAAAGGAGGTCACTTTTGTTTTGTTTCTATTGCGCAGTGGGGCTATAAATTGCCGTCGAAATCCACATCTCTCATCTCGAAGGGCTCAAAAAGCGCATCAATCACAACGGCAGCCTCGAGCCTTGTGACGCTCCTCTGGAGCCTGAAATCCTCAAGTCCCAACGCCTTCCACCACTCCTCGGCAGGCGAGGGGAGTGCAACGCCCAAGTGGGCCGACACCGTTAACAACTTCTCGATGGTAACCTCACCCTCGCCTATCTCCACGGTTCCGTTGTAGTACCCTTCGAGGTGGATCTCCTCGGCCAGCAGAGGGGCATCTGCGCGGAAGAGTGTTTGGTTCTCCCAGCCGACATTTCTGCCCTCTCCGCGCAATATGCCCGTAGCGCCAATGCGCTGGAGGGGTTTGAAATGGCGGTGCTCTTTGGGAAGGTCGATGAAGGGCATAATGTAGCAGCCGGCCGCCAGCAGTGTAGCCTGCACCCTGCGAACCGACACCTCGCGTACCGTTTTGCCACCCTTAACTGCAAGGGCCGCAGTGGCACCCGCAGCCTGACCGAGCTGCATCACTACGGGTTGGAGGCGAGTGGCGCCGTTGATGAGGTTGGAAACCGACACCGATTTCTCCGTAACCAACAGGTTGTCGGCCCCTTTGGGGATGATTACACCCAGAGGAACATTGAACGACGGGATGGGGTAGAAGTGCAGGTCGGGGAGCTCTCGCCAGTCGGGGTGGCGGAAGTGGTGATGGTCTACGGCGTAGTCGCCCACGGCAATTCCGGTCCTGTAGAAGGGCACCTTGTAGTCGTAGGGGGCGGCTGCGGCATCCATCGTGAAGAAGGCCTCGCCCACAATGCGCCTCGACTCTCGGTGGTAGGGGAAGAGTGGCAGGTTGTCCTCGGTTGGGAACACATCGTCGGCAATGCCCAGGTTCTTCATTCCGAGCTCTGTCTGGATGAAGTAGAGGAAGCAGAGGGTGTGCTCTTTGGCCTTCGCAAAGGCCTTGGCACGCTCCTTGGGCGAGGAGTCTATAGTGTTGGCGTAGAAGTCGTTGCCATAGATGGGCCAATTTATCATATAGCGTCCCTCGGGGGTGCGACCATAGGTGAGCATCATCTCTGCGGGCCAGATGGTCTGCCCCGTTTCGGCCGCCTCGCTACTCAACGAATTGATACACGAGTTGGCAAAGAGGCTCGCATCGTAGGACTCGGGCTTGGGGATGGTCTTGTCGGCCTCGGGGCCGTAGTCTTTCAGGAAGGCGACATAGGTAAGATCTTGAATGACATTGTTGGCCTCCTCGGGTGCGATGCTCTCGCCCGTAAGGTGCCTTGAGTCCATACCGATACGGTACTCCACTCCGCACTCCTTGGCCACATCGCCCAGCTCGGTGCCATCAATCAGCACCTCACACTCAAGGCTTCTTCGCTTTCCCTCGCTGTTGCGGAACAGCACCCTCCAACCATCCTTTTGTTTGCTCACGCCCAGCACCTTTGCGCCGCGCTCAACGGTTAGGAGCTCTCCGCATGAGTTGCAGATGTTGGTGAGGATTTCCTCTCCTATGTGGGGGTCGAAGTTGATGTTGCTCACCCATCCCGTTTTGAGTGCGTGGTAGCCGCCGTAGCGTGCTGCGAGTGAGTCGGTGAACTCTCCGAAGATGCCGCTACGCATCTTGTAGTTGCCATCAATGCAGCTCACGCCCGCCGAGGTGAGCATACCTCCGAGCCACAGCCCCTCCTCAAGGATGACGGTGGGCACCTCCATTCGTGCGGCCTGCACGCCGGCACTCATACCCGAGGCACCGCCGCCAATAATCAATATGGAGGTCTTCTCGCCGGGCACACACGAGATGGCAAGCGTTGCCATAAGCCACAACATTATTCCGTATCGTCTCATCGTATCACCTATTTTATATTATAGTGTTAAAAGTTGGGCCCGCAGTATTTTTGTGCGAGCCCGAGTCTATTTCAATGGTGTTGACGTGATTAAAAGTCCAATAGTCGTCCCTACTCGCCGATGTAGAACTCAATAATTCTCTTGATAGCCCTCTGACAGACGGGGCAGAATTGGGTTGCGGTGTTGTTGCGCATACGGCACACAACGGCAGGGCGGTAGGCACCCTTGGTCATATAGTTGGCGCCCTCATAGGCACCCACCGTGTAGTTCTCCTCGGCACTCTTGGTGGGGGCGCTGGGGATGGTGGCACCCTCGGGCATCATATCGGCCCACTTGCTCTCGAAGTTGGCCAGATTGGTGATGTTCTGCTGCCAGGGCTCAATGGTATTCACCAAGGGGTTGGAGGCGATGTCGGGGGTGTCGTAGAAATACTCGTCTGCAAGGCCCGCAAAGCTGTGTCCGAACTCGTGCACCACAACGGGGGCAAAGAGTGGATGGTGGGCCGTGGTGAGGGTGTAGGAGTTGTAGATGCCGCCACCGCCGTAGGTGTCGGTGTTGGCCAGAACGATGATGTGCTCATAGGGGATGCCTGCCAGCAGGTCGGCCATCTGGAAGATGGCGCTTGTGGTCAGGTAGCGGTCGGCATAGAAGGTGTCGAAGTGGCTGCCGACAGCGCTATTTTTCCACTCGCCCTTGCGGGGAATGCTCACACCGCTATCGAGGCTTGCGCTCTCAACGGCCACAAAGTTGAAACTCTCCCTCATCGAACCAAAGGGCTCGTGGGAAAAGAGTGCCTCCACCGTTGCGGCTGCGTCGCGGCGGAAGAGCTCCATCTCCTCGGCGGTGTAGCCCTCAGCCACGATTGCCACATCAATCTTCTCCTCGGCCGAGCCGCTGAAGATTGTCCTGTAGGGAGTTTTGGGGTGGGAGTCGAAGTTGTGGATGAGGATGTCCTGTGGGTTGAGGTTGTAGCTCATCTCGGCAGCCACCTCCTGCGAGGGGTTGTAGAGCACAACGCGGAGTGTTGCGGGAGCCAGGGGGAGGGGAGCGAGGATGGTGAACTCATAGGCACGATGGGCAATTTGTGCCTCCTCCATTGCGAGCCACTCCTGGAAGAGCGACGAGAAGGTTGTGCGGTAGATGACCTCTCCCGAGGCGTTGTCGGTGAGCGACAACTCGCCATCTCCACGCAGGGGTACCTCCGAGAGGTTGTGCTTGCGACCGCTCCAGCCCTCCCACGAGTGGAGTGCTCGGAGGGTTACAGCCTGCGAGGAGGCATCGCCGCTGAAAATCAGGTCGGTGCGCAGAGTGCGATTGGTGAAATATTGGTCGAAATTCTGTGCCCAGAGGCCCGATACGGCCAAGAGCAGGCAAAAAAGTGTCACAATCCTCTTCATATCAATTTTGAATTTTGAATCTTGAATTTTGAATTATTACTTATGGTGGTAGGGCTCGTTGTTGATGATGGTGAAGGCTCGGTAGAGTTGCTCGGTGAAGATGGCTCGGACTATCTGGTGCGAGAAGGTCATCTTCGAGAGCGAAATCTTGCCATTGGCCCTTTCATAGACCTCTTGTGAGAATCCGTAGGGGCCGCCGATGATGAAAACCAATCGCTTGCAGCCGCTGGCCATTCGCTTTTGGAGCCACTCGGCATACTCCTCGCTGGTGGGTTGTAGCCCTTTTTCGTCCAGCAGGGCGACATAGTCGGAGGTCTGTATGAGTCGCAGTATGGCCTCGCCCTCAACCCTCTTCTGCTCCGCCTCGCTCATCGAGCGGGTGTTTTTCACATCGGGAATGACGGTTATGCCAAAGCGGGTGTAGTGCCCGATGCGCCCCTTGTACTCCTCCACGAGGGCATTTACCTCGCGCGAGTCGGTCTTGCCGACAACAATCAGCTCTATGTTCATTATTTGACAGGTGCGGGCAGGGCTACATCGCTATTCCACTCGCCATCGCTATAGACGATGGGGCGGTCGCTCTCAACCGTCTTGAACCACTCGTAGCACTTGTACATATTGTAACCATTGCCCGAGGGGCCTCCCAGACTCCAAGCGATGATGCTGGGGTGGTTTTTCACTCGGAAGTAGCAACCCCGCATCCTCTCCAAAAACTCGTTCAACCACAGAGGATTGTTGGCCAGAGTGCCCTTGCGCGAACGGTCACCGCCCTTGGGGTCGGTGTTGATGTTGGCTTGCTCGACGATGTAGAGTCCAATCTCATCGCACAGGTCATAGAACCAATAGGGTTGAGGATAGTCGGGATAGATGGTATTTATGCCGCTCTTTTTGAGGGCCTTAAGGTCTGTAGATGTCTGCTTCTGAGTGGCTGCCGAGTTGTATTTTGCGGCCTTGATGTCGATGGGGGTGCCATTGCGGAGAATCTTCCCGTCGGCAAAGGTGGTCTCGCCGAAGCCCACATTGAAGCAGAGGTACTCGAGGATGATGCCGCCTCGCTTGAGGTAGAGGGTTACTTCGTAGAGTTTGGGGCTCTCGGCACTCCACAGGCGCTCCATTGCGCCGTAGATGTTGGTGTCGAAGTTGAGGGTGTCAAGACCTGCACCATTAATCTCAATCTCTCTCACATCGTAGTATTTGAGCTCCTTTTCAGGCGAATAGATGTCGTAGCCGATGGTGATTTTCTCGTTGCGTGCAACCGAGGCATTCACCACCACCTCCATCTTCAGCTCGCCGTGCTTTTGTGTCTTGTCGGGCTTGGCGCTCACACTGAAGTCGTGGATGTGGAAGGGGGGCTGTGAGTAGAGGAAAATCTGCTCTGCCGAGGGCTTGCTGGTAATCATCTCGGCGGGGCGAAGGTCGCTCTCCTTGGGATTGATTATCTCGATGCGGGTTACGCCATCGCGTATGCTCTTGGAGATGTCGAACTCGCTGGGTGTTCTATTATCGCGGCTCTCGCCCACAACACGACCACCCACCCTCACGAGGCGCTCCGACTCGCCGCCCTCAATGTGGAGGTAGGTGGTCCTGTCGCGCCACAGCAGGGGAATCTCAACCTCATAGATGCTGATGAAGTGTCCGGCCTCGCTGTAACCTGTGGCGGCAACGTGTTTCGTTAGGTCGATGTAGTACTTCTCGCCGGCACGGTTGCCCTTTTCGGCGGCGTTGCGGGTGGAGTAGGTCATAAACTCCGAGCGTCTTGCGGCAACTCCCTTGTAGGTGACATCGTTGTTGCTCTGTGCTACGAGCGTGAGGGCCATCAGCAGAGCCGAGAGTGTGATGAGCGTTCTTCTCATTGTGTGTCTGTGGTGAAAGTGTGTAACTTTTGCAAGTGGTTGATTGGGTGTGTCGGGTGACTCTTTCGCAGTTGGTTTTTGGGGTGGTCTTTTTTTCTAAAACCGAGCCTCCAACTCGGGGGGTTATTGCCCCTGTGGAGGCTCGGTTTATTAGAAAAATCACAAGACTACTACTCCTCGATCTTCTCGAGTTTCACAGTGAAGTGGCGGAGGATGGGAGCCTCCTCAACGATACGGTAGCCGTGGGTAATCTTCTCAGCCCTTGCTTTGATGTTCTTCAGAGCGGCTGCGATAACTGCCATATGGTTGTCGGTGTAAACCCTACGAGCGATAGCCAAACGAGTGAGCTCGAGGTCGCTGTAGCGGTTCTCACGGGTTACGGGGTCACGGTCGGCCAAGATGGAGCCAATCTCGCAAGCGCGGATACCGGCCTCCAGGTAGAGCTCAATAGCCAGGGTCTGAGCAGCGAACTCCTCCTTGGGTACATTGGGAAGCATCTTCTTGGCATCAACGAAGATAGCGTGGCCACCTGCGGGGCGCTGGTAGGGTACGCCGTAGCGATCGAGGAGTTTGCCGAGGTATGCAACCTGACGCATACGAGCGTCGAGCTGCTCAAACTCGGTGTTCTCGTCAAGACCAACAGCCAGAGCGTTCATATCGCGACCTGCCAAACCACCGTAGGTAACGAAGCCCTCGAAGGAGATGCAGAAGCGTTTTGCGAGGTCGAACTCCTCCTGGGTACGCATAGCGCAGAAACCACCCATATTCACCATACCGTCTTTCTTTGCCGAGATGGTCATAAGGTCTGCGTAGGAGTAGATCTCCTTAACGATCTGCTTGATGCTCTTGTTGCCGTAGCCGGGCTCGCGTTTCTTGATGAAGTATGCGTTCTCTGCAAAACGAGCCGAGTCAATAAGGAGTTTGATGCCGTACTGGTGGCAGAGCTCCGAGGTCTCGCGGATGTTCTTCATCGAAACGGGCTGACCACCTGCGGTGTTGTTGGTAATGGTCAGAACGCAGAAAGGAATCTTCTCCTTGGGATATTTCTCAAATACTGCGCGGAGTTTCTCGAGGTCTACCTCGCCTTTGAAGGGAATCTCCAACTGAGTATCTTTTGCAGCGTCGATGGTGCAGTCGATAGCGGTTGCTTTGCGCGACTCGATGTGGCCTTTGGTGGTGTCGAAGTGCGAGTTACCGGGAACGATGTCGCCCTCTTTTACCAGACCCGAGAAGAGTACGTTCTCGGCAGCACGACCCTGGTGGGTGGGCAGGAAGTACTCAAAACCGAAGATGTTCTGGATGGTCTTCTTGAGGTTGAAGTAGGAGGTAGCACCTGCATAGCTCTCATCGCCGGTCATCATTGCAGCCCACTGTTTGTCGCTCATCGAGCCGGTGCCCGAGTCGGTCAGAAGGTCAATGAATACCTGATCTGCGGGGAGGTTGAAGAGGTTGTAGTGTGCCTCTTTGATCCATTTCTCGCGCTGACGGCGAGTCGAAGGTTTGATAGCTTCTACCGTTTTAATGCGGTAAGGTTCCGAATAAGGTAATTTCATAGTGTTTTGTTTTTTAATAAAGGTTTGTGTATCTTGTTAATTATTATATGTTTTAGCTTTCGCCATTGTTCTCTTTTGCGTGCCTCTTGCGCCCCACGAGATTCTTGCCCGTGATGAGCGAAATGAGGGTAAGTATGATGAGTGTTATAAGCATCTCTGGCCTCTTTCTTTCTCTTCTCTTTTGAGAATTTCTGTTTCGTTATCGCCCGCAGGTCGGTGGGCTTTTCTTCCGACTCGATTGCGTGACTATCCAAATAACCTACAAATGTAAGCAATTTTTGGTAAAAAAGAGTAAAAAAAGTGGGTAATAGTGTTGTATAGTTACACTTTTTAGGGAAAAGTGTGTATATTTGCGTTGTGAATTATCTTTGGCGCATTATGGGCTGATGTGGTCCTTAAGTGTGGTCGCCGAGGGGTTTTTCTCGGAAAGAGGAATCAAAACAAAAAACAAAAATAAGATAAATAAACAGAGAGTATGACAGTACGAATTATTGATTTGCTCCACGCGGAGCCTCAAGGTCAGGATGTTGTGGTTAAGGGTTGGGTGCGCACCAAGCGCGGCAACAAGAATGTGGCTTTCATTGCCCTGAACGACGGCTCGACCATCAACAATATTCAGGTGGTTGTGGATATGGCAACTGCCGATGAGGCGCTTCTTAAGGATGTGACCACCGGTTCGTGCCTCTGCGTCAAGGGCGCATTGGTGGAGTCGGCAGGCTCGGGCCAGCCCGTAGAGGTTCAGGCCAAGGAGATTGAGATTTACGGCAAGGCCGACGCAACCTATCCCCTTCAGAAGAAGGGCCACTCGATGGAGTTCCTCCGCGAGATTGCCTATCTGCGTCCTCGTACCAACACTTTCGGTGCCGTTTTCCGCATCCGCCACGCTATGGCCTATGCAATCCACAAGTTCTTCAACGACAAGGGTTTCTATTATTGGCACACCCCTCTGATTACCGCTTCGGACTGTGAGGGTGCAGGCGCAATGTTCAATGTCACCACTCTCGATTTGAACAATGTTCCCAAGGGCGAGGATGGCAAGGTGGACTACTCGCAGGACTTCTTTGCCCGCCAGACCGCACTCACCGTTTCGGGTCAGCTCGAGGGTGAGCTCGGCGCACTTTCGCTCGGTCAGATTTACACCTTCGGCCCCACCTTCCGTGCCGAGAACTCCAACACTCCTCGTCACTTGGCAGAGTTCTGGATGATTGAGCCCGAGATGGCCTTCTACGACCTGGAGGACAATATGGCCCTGGCCGAGGAGTTCATCAAATACTGCGTTCAGTACGCTCTGGACAACTGTATGGACGACCTCACCTTCCTGAACAATATGTTCGATAAGGAGCTCATCGAGCGCCTCAAGGGTGTTGTTGCTTGCGACTTCGTAAGGCTCGACTACACCGAGGGTATCCGCATTCTCGGCGAGAGCGGCAAGAAGTTCGAGTTCCCCTGCACTTGGGGTTGCGACCTTCAGAGCGAGCACGAGAGGTACCTCGTTGAGGAGTACTTCAAGAAGCCTGTCATCCTCATCAACTATCCCAAGGAGATTAAGTCCTTCTATATGAAGCAGAACGAGGACGGCAAGACCGTTCGCGCAATGGATGTTCTCTTCCCCAAGATTGGCGAGATTATCGGTGGTAGCGAGCGTGAGGCCGACTACGATAAGCTCAACACTATTATTGAGGAGCGCGGTATGAGCAAGGATACCCTCTGGTGGTATCTCGACACTCGTCGTTGGGGTTCGGCACCTCACAGCGGTTTTGGTCTTGGTTTCGAGCGCCTTCTGTTGTTCGTGACCGGTATGGCCAATATTCGCGATGTGATTCCTTTCCCTCGTACTCCTAAGAACGCCGAGTACTAGTCGAGCACATCTCGCGCCGCATCTGCTGCGTTACGCTCGGGCTCGGATTGCTCATTTACGCCCCGTAAACTGCGCATCCTCGCCCATCGCAAGCCTTGCATCTGCGGTACGATATGCACTCGAGGGGAATTGATAAAGAGTCTTTAAGGGCCTTAATGACCTATCCTTAAAGCCCTTAAAGACTTTAATAAATCCTCGGACACGAAGTGTCCGCGACGTTAGACGTTAGACGTTGGACGTTAGACGTTAAATGTTGCACCCAAAAACTTTAATGAATGAAGAGACCGCACACAATAAAGTGGTCTTTTTTTCATATTAAAGTTATATAAGTTATGAGTTCATTTAGCCAGAAACAGGTATTGGGCTTGCAGCAGAAGCTCTCGCCCCAACAGATTCAGATGATTAAACTCCTTGAGCTCCCAAGCTTGTCGCTCGAACAGCGCATCAAGCAGGAGATTGAGGAGAATCCCGTGTTGGAGGAGAGTCGCAAGGAGGAGTCGGAGAGTCAGGAGAGCAAAGATATATCGGTGGATGAGTACCTCAAGGAGGACGAAACACCCGCCTATAAGATGCGCACCAACAACTATTCCAGAGATGATGCACAGCCCACGGTCTATATTTCGGGCGGTCGCTCGTTGCAGGAGTCGCTTGAGGAACAGCTTGGCTATCAGAATCTTTCGCCACGCGATATGGCCGTCGCAAAGTATCTCATCGGAAGTCTTGAGGACGATGGCTACCTCAGACGCGACCTGCTCTCCATCTCGGACGACATTGCCTTCAGTGTGGGCCTCGACTTGAGCGTTCAGGAGCTTGAGAGGGTGCTCAAGGTGGTGCAGAGTCTGGAGCCCTCGGGCGTGGGTGCAAGAAATCTTCAGGAGTGCCTGCTCCTGCAGCTTACCCCTGTGGAGTCGTTGAGCGACAGCAGAGCCTTGGCCCGCAGGATTCTCTCGGACTACTTCGAGGAGTTTGCCAAGAAACACTACGACCGTCTGCTGGTGCGACTTGGGGTTACGCGCGAGGAGTTTGTGGAGGCCATTGAGGAGATAAAACTGCTCTCTCCCAAGCCCGGCAACCTCTATGCCGATGCGACCGATGATGGTGCCCCCTATGTGGTGCCCGACTTCATTCTCGATAACCGCGAGGGCGAGATGGAGTTGCGCCTTAACTCCTACAACATCCCCGACCTGAAGATTAACCGCCGCTATATGGATATGATTCGCACCTCACTCTCGGGCGGCATTACCGGTGAGCAGGATAGGGAGGCGCTGCAATTCGTAAAGAGCAAAATCGACTCGGCCAAGTGGTTCATCTCGGCCATCAAGCAGAGGCACGACACTCTTCTGGGAACGATGCGTGAGATTTTTGAGTACCAGAGGGAGTATTTCATCGATGGCGACGCCAAGAGGCTTAAGCCTATGATTCTCAAAGATATTGC
>JAZQZA010000012.1:0-3178 GCA_045633765.1 Tidjanibacter sp.
GAAGGAGATGTACCGCATCAACTGCGAGAAGGCAGAGCTTCTCTACAACGAGATCGACCGCAACGCCCTCTTCCGTGGTACCGCTGCTAAAGAGGACCGCTCGAGGATGAACATCTGCTTCGTTATGAACCCCGAGTACGAGGAGTTGGCAGGTGAGTTTATGGAGTTTGCAAAGGCTCGTGGTATGGTTGGTATCAAGGGTCACCGCTTGGTTGGTGGTTTCCGTGCCAGCTGCTACAATGCACTTCCCATCGAGAGCGTTAAAGCCCTTGTTGAGTGCATGCAGGAGTTCGAGAAACTTCACGTTAAATAAGAGAAGCTTAATCACCTAAATCAAATAAAAGTCCATAGTATGCCAACGATTGTGCCTTATACTTTTGAGCATAAAAGAGAGCGTGCTGTGGACTTTTATGGCTTAATAGAACCTATGAAGATTTTAGTAGCAACAGAGAAACCCTTTGCAAAAGCAGCCGTTGAGGCCATTGCAAATGTTGTTAAAGAGGCAGGCATGGAGCTCGCCCTCTTGGAGAAATACACCGAGAAAGCACAGCTTTTGGAGTCAGTGAAGGATGCCGACGCACTCATCGTTCGTAGCGATAAGGTTACCGCCGAGGTTATCGCTGCTGCTCCCCAGCTGAAGATTGTTGTTCGCGCAGGTGCGGGTTATGACAATGTTGATTGCGCTGCCGCTTCGGAGCGTGGTATCGTTGTCATGAACACCCCCGGCCAGAACGCAAACGCAGTTGCAGAGTTGGCTCTCGGCCTTATGATTTATATGTCGCGCAACACCT
The DNA here is from genome assembly GCA_045633765.1 of Tidjanibacter sp. Taxonomy (GTDB): domain Bacteria; phylum Bacteroidota; class Bacteroidia; order Bacteroidales; family Rikenellaceae; genus Tidjanibacter. The sequence continues at coordinate 792 of JAZQZA010000012.1, forward strand.
TCAAACCCGGCACCGGCAAAGAGGTTAGCGGCAAGAAACTCGGTATTCACGGCTACGGCAACATCGGTCAGATTGTAGGCCGCTATGGCAAAGCACTCGGTATGGATGTTTACGCCCTCTCGCCCTCGATTACCGATATGAGCATCTTCGAAAACAATGGCGTAACCCGCGTTGAGACTGCCGAGGAGCTCTATAAGACTTGCGACTACATTTCGCTCCATATTCCCGCAACTCCCAAATACCTCAAATCGGTAGATCGTCACCTCTTGGAGAGTATGCCCAAAGGCGCTATCTTGGTGAACACCGCCCGCAAGGAGGTTATCAACGAGGAGGACCTGATGGCTGTTCTGGGCGAGCGCGAGGACCTCAAGTATGCAAGCGACATCGCTGCTGCTTGCCAGGCCGAGCTCGTTGAGAAGTATGGCAACAGGGTATTTGCAACCCCCAAGAAACAGGGTGCAGAGACCGCTGAGGCTAACTACAACGCCGCCAAAGCTGCAGCTATGCAGATTGTTGATTTCTTCGTAAACGGCAACCGCAAATTCCAGGTAAACAAATAAACTTTTTAAGAGAATATGGTAAAGATTAAAGCATTTTGTGGCGTTCGTCCTCCTCAGGCATTGGCCAATGAGGTAGCTTCGCGCCCCTACGATGTGCTCAACTCGGTTGAGGCGAAAGCCGAGGCCGGTGAGAAGAGCCTTCTGCACATCATCAAACCCGAGATCGACTTCGACCCCATCATTGATGAGCACGACGAGGCTGTTTATGCCAAGGCTGTAGAGAACTACAAGGCTTGGAAAGAGAAAGGTTGGCTCGTTAAGGAGGAGAAGGAGTGCTACTACATCTACGCCCAGACTATGAATGGCAAACGCCAGTATGGTCTGGTTGCTTGCTGCCACTTTGAGGACTACCTCGAGGGCCGCATCAAAAAGCACGAGCTCACCCGCGCCGACAAGGAGGAGGATAGGATGAAACACGTTAGGGCACAGAGCGCTAACCTGGAGCCCGTATTCTTCGCCTACCCCGAGAGGGAGGATATGAACGCTATCGTTAATCGCATCATTGCCGAGGCTCCCAAGTATGATTTCGTAAGTGAGGACGGCGTAGGTCACACCTTGTGGCTGGTGGATGGCGATGAGGATATCAAGAATATCACCGCTATTTTCGAGCAGATTCCTGCTCTGTATGTAGCCGACGGTCACCACCGTACCGCTGCTGCTGCAGGCGTTGGTAAGGAGAGGATGCAGGCCAACCCCAACCACACCGGCGAGGAGGAGTACTGCTACTTCCTGGCTGTTATCTTCCCCGATGCACAGCTCAATATCATCGACTACAACCGCGTAGTTAAGGACCTCAATGGCCTTTCGAAAGAGGAGTTCCTCGCAGCCGTAGAGAAAGACTTCGTTGTTGAGAAGAAGGGCGCAGACATCTACAAGCCCAATGCTCTCCACAACTTCGGTCTTTATCTCGATGGCGAGTGGTACTCGATGACCGCCAAAGAGGGTACCTACGACGATAGCGATCCCATCGGTGTTCTGGATGTAACCGTTCTTTCGAACCTCGTTTTGGATAAGGTTCTCGGAATCAAAGACCTCCGCAGGGACAAACGCATCGACTTCGTAGGTGGTATCCGTGGCCTCGGCGAGTTGCAGAAGAGGGTTGATAGCGGCGAGATGAAGGTAGCCTTTGCACTCTACCCCGTTTCGATGCAGCAGCTTATCGACATCGCAGACAGCGGCAACATTATGCCTCCCAAGACCACTTGGTTTGAGCCCAAGTTGCGCAGCGGCGTTGTAATTCACGAGTTTTAGAGAAACTTAATATACCTATTAATAATTATAACTACTAAACAGTATGGCAAAAATCAAGGGAACAATCGTTGTAGATACCGAGCGCTGCAAAGGCTGCGAGGTATGTGTTGCCTCTTGCCCCTGCGACGTTCTGGCACTCTCGCCCAATGTCAATGGCAAAGGCTATAACTACGCCCATATGGCAAACCCCGACAACTGCACCGGTTGTGCTAGTTGTGCAATTATTTGCCCGGACACTTGTATCACAGTTTACAGACAAAAATTCGAGTAGCTATGGGAGAAGTTAAATTGATGAAAGGCAACGAAGTTATTGCAGAAGCTGCGATTCGTTGCGGAGCCGATGGCTATTTCGGCTACCCCATTACCCCCCAGAGTGAGGTTATGGAGACACTTATGGAGCGCAAACCTTGGGAGACTACCGGTATGGTGGTTGTTCAGGCCGAGAGCGAGGTATCGTCGATCAATATGGTCTATGGCGGTGCTGCTTGCGGTAAGAGGGTTATGACCTCGTCGTCGAGCCCCGGTATTAGCCTTATGTGCGAGGGTATGACCTATCTGGCAGGTGCCGAGCTGCCC
>JAZQZA010000013.1:0-9676 GCA_045633765.1 Tidjanibacter sp.
GATGTTCTCGTAGGTGCTGTAGGTGTTACCCACACCCAGCAGCTGTCCGCCATAGCCGGGAATCTCAAAGTCGGGCCTGTTCATCTGGATAGACGAAGCGATGGACCTTGTGGTTGCCCACATACCGGCGTGGAGCATCAGCGTACGACCCTTCTCAATGTTGGTGTTGGTATAGAAGGCGTTGAACTGGTGGGAGTAGCTGGGTTTGAGGTTGGGGTTACCTGCCGTGTAGCTACTGCCATTGACATCCGTAGCCTCCTGCAACTGCCCAATGGAGGGGTTGGAGGTGCGCGAGGAGGTCCTTATGCGCAGCACATTCTGCTTGTTGAAGTTCACCGTCAGGTTGCCACGATAGGTTACGTCGTTGAACTCATAGTGAGCGGGATCCCTCAAGGGGATGGTCTGCACATTATTCAGCGTGGAGTATTGGTAGCGGAGCTGGAAGTTGAACTTCGTCTTCTCGGAGGAGAAGTTGATACCGGGACCAACGCGCTGGGTGGTGTAGCCACTCTCGGAAATGTTGCTCAGCAGGGTGCCGAGGATGGGGTCCTCAATGCCATTGATGAAGACCTGTGCCCTCTTGTCCTGATTGTTCATATTGTGCTGATACTCATACTCAATATCCATTTGCAACTTCTCGCTGAAGGGCTCCGTGTAGGTCATCTCACCACGGATGCTATTGCTCAATGTAGCGCGGTCGATGATGTTGCTATAGAGCGAATCGGTGGGGATGGTGAAGGTGTATTGGGGAGTCTCGTAGGTGTTCGACGAGTTCCAATTAACCCTCGAATTGACCGTCAGGGTCCTGCCGGGCTTATTGAGTCGGGTGCGATAGAGAACGAAGAGGTTACCATAGGTACCTGTTCGCTCCTGCTCGCTGAGAGAGGCCATATCCTTCAATGACACACCTGTTGCGCCATTGGTGATGAGCTCCTGCCCGAGGGTGGTGTTGCCATACTGCTGAAGACTCGCATTTGCCCTCACCATAAGCGACTGCGCCTCGCTGAACTTGTAGTCCATACGCAGATTCAGGCGGTGGTTCCAGTTCTGGCTGTCGCTGGTGGAGGAGCTGTTGGAGTTCTCGCGGTAGTCGTCACTCGAGAGGCTTGTGCGGTCGGTGGTATTGACATTGTGTGTGTTGGAGTGGTTGAAGAAGTAGCTGCTCTGCAACTCCAGCTTGTCCCACTGGTTGGCGTAGTTCAAGCCCACCGACTGTACGGTGGAGATACCCGCAATGGGCCTTACCATAAATTGGCGTGCGCCTCTGCCACCCATACCTCCGCCGCCACCTTGGCCGCCCGAGGAGGTTGCGCCAACAATATCCTCAAACGAGAAGTTGAGCTGGTTGATGTTGTTGGCCATAGCGATAATAGAGATTTTCTCGTCGCCGTTGAAGATGTTGGCGTTGCCACCGACGCTGTATTTGTCGGGGTAGCCATAGGAGCCGTAGGCCTTGCCGAAGAGGCCGCGACGCTTACCCATCTTGGTCACGATGTTGATGGCTTTGTAGCCCTCGCCGTCGTCCATACCGGTAAACTCGGCCTTGTCGCTCAACTTGTCATAGACCTCCACCTTCTCGACCATCTCTGCGGGGATGGTCTTGATGGTGGTCGAAACATCTTCGCCGAAGAACTCTTTGCCGTCGACAAACACCTTGCCCACACTCTCGCCTTGTGCATCCACCGAGCCGTCGTTATTGACGGTGATGCCGGGCATTTTGGAGAGCAGACCCTCGGCGCTGGCATCGCGTGAGGTCTTAAACGCCGAGGCGTTGTAGCTCACCGTGTCGCCCTTCTGGGAGGTGCCGAGAAAACCGGTAATCTCAACATTGTCGATTACCGTGTCGCCCTCCTTGAGGGAGATGGTGCCGAGGTTGTTGGTGCCTGCCACGACCTTAACCTCCTTCACGACAGCGGTGTAGCCGAGGAACGAGATGTTGATCTTGTAGTCACCGGGGGTTATGTGTTTCATCTCCACGAAACCCTTGTATCCCGACGAGAAATATTGTTGTTTGCCGTTGGAGTTGTTTGTGAGCTCCACGACAGCTCCATTGATACCCTCTTTGGTTTGGGCATCAATAATGGTCGCCTTGATGGTGCCCAAGGATTGGGCAAAGGCGCTACTGATGCACAAACAAAGCGTGCCAATGAGAGTTATGATTTTCCTCATGTTTGATAACTGTTATAATTTATAACGGGGAAATACCTTTATTTTTATATTTTAGTTGGCTGCGGGGGTGGGGCAGCAAGCCTGCATGCTGGCTGCGCACTCGCGACGACCTGCGTGGTGGGCTTTGAGGAGCTCCTGCTGCTCGGGGGTGAGCACAGCATTAACCTTCTCGAAGGTCTCTTTCATCTTCTCGGGAGCTACCATATGGTGGTGACGGTGGTGGTGACGGCCAGCCTTGTCGCACTCTGCCTTCTTGCACTCAGCCTTGTCGCAGTTTGCTTTGTCGCACTCGGCTTTCTTGCACTCCTCGGGCTTGCACTCGCCGCACTTCATATTCTTGATATTCTCCTTAATCTCCAGGCCCTGAGCCTCGAAGATGGTGTAGATCTCTTTCTCCTGCTCCTCGGTGAGGTCTACGATCTCATCGATGTGTGCAGTCTTGCGCTCTGCATACTCTTTCTCGTTGAATTTGCACTCATTTTTCTCTGCACACGAGGTGAATGCTGCTACGGCTGCTACTGCCAAAGCCAAAGTTTTCATCATTTTCATAGTTGTACTTTTTAGTTGATTAATATTATGATTTGTGTTTGTTCTCTTTTGCCACTTTTTCCAAGTACAAATATAACAATCCTCCCTCCAAATTATTATCCGAAGGGGGTGAAACGACCAAAATAGGGGGTAAAACGACCGAGATGAGGGGGTGAAATCTCTACTGCAACCAACCCTTGAACTCCGGCACGCGAGCCTTGCTGATGATTATGCGCTCGGGGGTGGCCACAACAAGATTGACGGCCAGACGGCTGCCAAACCAAACGGCAATATCTTTGATTGACTTGCGGGCGATGATGAATTGGCGATTTGCGCGGAAAAACTCTCTGCCGCCATACTCGCCATAGAGGCTCTCCAAGGTGCCGTCAACGGGGTACTCTTTGCCCTCCATTGTGACCAAAACGACCTGCTCGTTGGAGGTGTAGAAGTAGGCAATGTCGCCCTCGGGGATGGGTATTAGGCGGTCTTTAACTCGGATGAGCTGGGTTTTTGCGCGCGTGCGTTCGGCCATAAGGTTTATGTTGCGTCCCAACTCAGCGCGCTGGGGTGCTGTAAGGTTAGTGTACTTGCCAACAGCCCTCTCCAAGTCCTCCTGCTTTATAGGTTTGAGGATGTAGTCTATACTATTGACTCTGAAGGCCTCAAGTGCATATTCATCATAGGCGGTGGTGAAGATGATGGGGGCCGAAATGGTGACATCATCAAAGATGCGAAAGGCGTTTCCGTCGGCCAAATGGATGTCCATAAAGACCAAATCGGGAGCGGTATTTGTGCCGAACCACTCCACGCTTTCGCCCACACTCTCGAGCGTTGCGATAATCTCAATCTCGGGGTGGGTGGCCGCCAGCAACACCTTCAGGTTGCGAGCAGCAGCGGTCTCGTCTTCGATGATTACGGCTCTCATTTTGTGCTCTTGTTGATGGGGAGTTTAACAACGAACTCTTTGCCGTCGCTCTGGACCTCAATCTTGCGGCCCACAACAAGCTCATAGCGACTCGAGAGGTTCTCCAGACCGATGCCCGTGCTCTCCTCGGGGTGGAGCTTGGGGTGTATGGGGTTACACACAACAATATTATTGCCCTCGGCGGTTATGCGGATTGTCAGCGGGAGGGAGCTTGTTATGGTGTTGTGCTTAACGGCATTTTCGATGAGGGGCTGGATGGAGAGCGGGGGCATCTCACAGCCGTAGTACTCCTCTTTGACATCCACCTCAATCTGCAGCTTGCCCGCATAGCGAATCTCGAGCATATAGCGGTATGCGTCCAGAAAGCGCAACTCGCTCTCAACGGTGGTTTTCTCTATTTTGCCCTCCTCGATAATGTAGCGGTAGGTGTCCGACATACGCGAGATGTAGGTGAGCGCATCCTCGTTTTTGTTCTCCCTGACGAGCATCGAAAGCGAGTTGAGGGAGTTGAATAGGAAGTGGGGATTTACCTGATTTACAAGCGTATTGTACTGCCAGGTGAGGTTCTCGTTCTTGAGTTTTTCGTTCTCCATCTCCACGCTCTGCTTGGCATAAAGGAGCTCAAATATTTTGCCGTATAGCACGGTGGTAATAAAGGCCGTTGCCATCTTGAGCATAGTTGCCGGATTGAACAGATGGTGGGCGTTGGCGGTGATGATAATCTCGCCCTTCCAGGTCATCTGCGGAGAGATGAAGTATGCCACCGCCATAATTAGGAAGGCCTCCACCAGGCGCCTTGTGAAGCCACACTTACGCCTGCGGGTGTTGGTCATAACCGTCAGGAACAACATGGCTACAAGCCCGTAGAAGAGGAAGTCCAGGAGCATAAAGTAGAGGCCGCGTCGTGAGGCCATAGGGTTGGTGCCGTGCTGACGGTGGCGGTTGGTGATGCTCTCCTCGCGGATGATGACATCCCTCTTGAGGGAGTCGATGGCGGTTTGTGAGGCGGGAGGGGTGAGCGAACTCTGCTCTGTGGCAGCTGTGGTGAGCTCGGTTGCCACCTTTTGAGGTGGTTGGGGTGTGGGCTCACGCTGGGTACCCATCATAATAAAGACCAGATAGGAGAAGTTAAGCACCAACGACAACACAATGGCAATCATTATGTTGATGGCTGTCTTGGGATGTTTGTTCGGGTTTTGCATACTCATATCCGGTGCGGTGTTTTATTTGTGGGCAAGATGGTTGTGGGGTGTGGCGGCTACTCGCCGTCGATGTAGTACTCGGGGAACCACGATGCGTAGTGCATATAGTCGCGAGTGGTTCTCTCGAGAGTGTTTACCCTCTGCTCGGGGGTTACCTCTTTGAGCCTTTTGGCGGGCACACCGGCGTAGAGTCCGTTGGGCTCCAATACGGCACCCGAGAGCACAAGTGCGTTGGCGGCGATGATGCAACCCTCACCAACCTTGGCGTTGTCGAGAACGGTTGCGCCCATACCGATAAGACATCCGTCGCCAATCTGTGCGCCGTGGATGATGGCGTTGTGGCCCACGCTCACACCATCACCGAGGATGGTCACCGAGGGGTGGGGGGAGAGGTCGTAGGTGGCGTGCAGGCAGGCGCCATCCTGAATGTTGCACCTTTTGCCGATGCGGATGGCGTTTACATCGCCGCGAATCACTGCGCCGAACCAAACGCTGCTCTCCTCGCCAATCTCAACATTACCCACGATGGTTGCATTCTCGGCCACCATCGAACCTTTGCCAATCTTTGGGGTAAAACCCCTAACGCTCTTTATAATTGCCATAATTTATTGCTATTTTGTAAGTTATTGTTTCAATTATCGGTCGGCTGTGTTTTGTGGGTGATTTCTGCGTTACGCTCGGGCTCGAAATGCTCATTTACCTAAAGTAAACTCCGCTTTCTCGCCTTTCGCAAGCCTTGAAATCTCCTCACAAAACCCACCCGCGTTTCATCTATCAATTTTCAATTTTCAACTTTCAACTTTCAACTCTTCTTCGCCTCCTGCCAGAGAGCCTCCATTTCGTCGAGAGTCATCTCGCCGAGGCCCTTGCCGAGTGCGGCTGCGCCCTTTTCGATGTGCGAAAAACGGGCCATAAATTTCTTGTTGGTGCGCTCAAGGGCGGTCTCGGGGTCGACACCATAGAGCCTTGAGGCGTTGATGAGTGAGAAGAACAAATCGCCAATCTCCTCCTCTATGCCGTCGGGGTGGCCGGCCCTAACCTCTGCCTCGACCGCCGCAATCTCCTCTTTCACCTTGGCCCACACATCCTCCTTCTGCACCCAATCGAAGCCTGCCGAGGCGGCCTTTTGACCTATGCGGTAGCCCTTGACCATTGCGGGCAGTGAGCGGGGCACGCCCGAGAGAACGCCGCCGGCGGCTTTGCGCTCCTTCTTGGCCTTCTCTTTGAGTTTGAGCATCTCCCAATTGTGAATCACCTCTTCGGGGTTGTCGGCGTGGACATCGCCATAGACGTGGGGATGACGATAGACGAGCTTATCGCACAGGTAGTTGCACACATCGGCAAAGTCGAAGGCGCCCTGCTCTTCGCCCATCTTGGAGTAGAAGACAATGTGGAGCAGCACATCTCCGAGCTCCTCGCGTATGCCCTCCATATTTTTGTCTGTGATGGCATCCACCAGCTCAAAACACTCCTCAATGGTGTTGCTCCTCAGACTCTCAAAAGTCTGCTCTTTGTCCCACGGGCATTTCTCCCGAAGGGTATCCATAACCTCCAGCAATCGTGCTGCGGCTTCAAGTTTCTTCTCGTACATAATTATTATATATGGACTATATTGCTACAAAGATACCTTTTTTTGCCAAAAAATATTAACTTTGTAGGAAATAAAATCTCGATTGGCCAATGAAAAGATTGCTTGCAGTTGTTCTTACGGCTCTTTGGGGCATAGGCTCGCTCTTTGCCCAGGAGAGAATTGTTGTGGGAGATGAGCGCATCTCGGAGTATCTTCCCTTGTTGCAGGGCAAAAGGGTGGGGGTGCTTGCCAACCACACCTCGGTTGTTGATGGGGTCCATCTGGTTGATATGCTCCTGAACTATGGGGTGGAGGTGACTATGATTTTTGCCCCCGAACACGGCTTTCGTGGCACCAAGAGTGCCGGCGAGCATATAGACTCGTCGAGGGACGCCTACACGGGCATTGAGATTATTTCGCTCTATGGCTCCTCGCGCACGCCGAAGGCCAATGATGTCTTTCGGTGCGATGTAATCTTGGTCGATATTCAGGATGTGGGATTGAGGTACTACACATACCTCTCGTCGCTCTACCTTATGATGCAGACCTGTGCCGATGTGGGTGTGCCGATGATTATTCTCGATAGGCCCAACCCCAATGGTATGTATGTCGATGGCCCCATCATCCGTGAGGAGTACCGTTCGTTTGTGGGTATGATACCTGTGCCCGTCGTACACGGAATGACCTTCGGAGAGCTGGCACAGATGATTAATGGCGAGGGATGGCTTGAAGAGGGGCGCAAATGCAGGGTGACGGTTGTTCCTTGTGAGGGCTACCTCCGCTCGATGAGATACACACCCCCCATTGCGCCGTCGCCCAACCTGCCCTCGGCCCTGGCTATTGCACTCTACCCGTCGCTATGCTACTTCGAGGCCACAACCCTGAGCATTGGTCGCGGTACCGATTTCCCCTTCCAAGTTGTGGGCCACCCAGCCCTTCAGACCGACTTTGAGTTTACCCCCGAGGATCGTGAGGGGGCCAAGAATCCCCCACAGGAGGGTAAACTGTGTCGTGGTTATGACCTGCGAAATGAGGATATAGAGAGTGTGATTGAGGGTGGTATCGACCTCTCGCTATTGGTTAAGACCTATGAAGAACTCACCGCCAAGGGCGAAAAATTCTTCCTCAGTGGCTTCTTCGAGAAGTTGATAGGCGTGGGCTATGTGAGGGATATGATTATTCAGGGTTATTCGGCCGACGATATTAAGACTATGTGGATTCACGAGGTGGAGGACTTCTGCCTCCAAAGAGAAAAATACCTTATTTATGAAGAGTAGAGCATTGAGCCTTGGTGTGGCTCTCTTGTTGTGGGCCTCTGTGGCTATGGCCCTCTCGCCTGCCGATAGTCTTGGCTTGGTACCCGCACCCCGCAGTGTGGTGCTCGGCGAGGGATGCTTTGAGTATAGTGCCTATGTGGCTCTCGAGGTGGATGAGAGTGTGCGCTCCTATGTGGCCCAATATCTTCCCATCAACAACTTCGGAGTGGGTGGGAGTATTGTTATCCGCGAAAATGGTGAGCTGGGGCTTCCTGCCGAGGGCTACGAACTCACCATCACCACCGAGGGGGTGGAGGTGTGTGGTGTGGATAGGGCAGGAGTGCTCAATGGTTTCCACACCCTCTTGCAACTCTTCCCCGCAAAGATTTATGAGGGCAACTACCTGAAGGGGTGCACCCTTCCGGCGGTGAAGATTGTCGATTGGCCCGAGTACCCCTATCGAGGTATGCACTTCGACATTGCCCGCACCTTCTCCGACAGGGAACAGGTTGAGGAGTTTATCGGCCACCTTGCCCACCACAAAATCAACCATCTTCACTTCCACCTTACCGACGATGAGGGTTGGAGGGTGGAGATTCTCTCTCACCCCGAGCTGACCAAGATTGCGGCCTGGAGGGGAGGCGACAGCCCCATTTGGCCCATCTATGGGGCTTGGGAGGAGAAGTATGGCGGCTACCTCACGCAGGAGGAGTTGCGCCACATTGTGGCCTTTGCGGCAGAGCGAGGCATTACCATTGTGCCCGAGATTGACCTTCCGGGCCATAGCCTTGCCATCGGTAAGGTCCACCCCGAGATTCTTTGCCCCGTGGAGGTTAATACTCAAAAGTCGGCAGGCTATAGCAAACAGAATGTGTGGTGTGTGGCCCGTGAGGAGAACTATGTGCTGCTGGAGGAGATACTCAAAGAGGTGTGCGACATCTTCCCCTCGGAGTATATCCACATCGGTGGCGACGAGGTAGATATGAGCCATTGGAGGGCGTGTCCCCACTGCCGAGAACTTATGCGACAGAAGGGTTATACATCCACCTCTCAACTGCAAGAACACTTTATGAATCGCCTTACGGAGATACTTGCAAAGTATGGCCGTAAGCCCGCAATGTGGAACGAGGCGACCGATAGTGGCACACTCTCACGCGATGTGCGCATCCACGGCTGGGAGGGGCTTGAGGAGTGCCGCAAGGTGGCCGAGTCGGGCTACCCCACGGTGGTTATGCCCGGTCCCTACTTCTACTTCGATATGCGCCAGAGCAAGGATGAGGATGGCCACAATTGGGCGGGCGTGGTGACGCTCGAGAAGTGCTACTCGGTTGATCTCGATAAGCTCGGTTATAGCGAGAGGGCCAAGAGGAATGTTATTGGTTTTTCGGGCGCGTTCTGGACCGAACTCTACATCACCCACCGAGATAAGTATGATAACTATGCCGAGTATCAGACCTTCCCACGCATCTGTGCCCTTGCGGAGATTTGCTGGCTGCCCCAGTCGGCTCGCCTGTGGAAGAGCTTTGAGGCTCGCGTGGAGATGCATAAGGCCCGTATGGATGCTATGGGTATCAGCTACCGCAAAGGTGAGCCCGCCAAGCCGCAGGGTAGGGTTGTGACCCCCGCAATGAGGTGCTCAACCTCGCTCCCCTTTAGGAATGGCAACTCGGCAGCACAACTCGCCGCTTACTCCAATGACTATGGCCACCGCACCTCGCGCACCTGCCTGGAGGGAGATTGGATTCTCTATGAGTTCTCGCAGCCGCTTGTGGGTGTCGTCGTGGAACTCACTACGGGCTACCGCCACGTCTCGCGCGGACTCTTCCCCTCGGGCACGGTGGAGGTGAGCACCGACGGCAAGACCTTCCGCGAGGTGTGCGCACTCAAAGGCGGCTGTGCGACCCTCACCCTCACGGAGCCCATCCGCGCCATCCGCCTGCGCTGCACCCGCACCGGCAACGGCGACGCATTTGTCTACATCCAGCACCCGATAATTCGGCGAGTTGAAAGTTGAAAGTTGAAAGTT
>JAZQZA010000014.1:0-15116 GCA_045633765.1 Tidjanibacter sp.
CCCTTGGCGGGTGGCTCACTTGATAGAATCAGCAGCAGCGACTACTCCATCTCGGGGAGGTCGATGTAGAGCATTGCGGGACGGTTCTCGGCGGTAGCGTCGCCCTCAACAACCATATCCTCTGCGCAGAGCTGGGGCAGCTGGCCGATGGACGACCAGTCCTCGGTCTCAACAATAGCGCCCATACCGATGGTGGGAGCCATATCCATTGCCATTGCGGGGCGGAGCAGCGAGCACTCGAAGAGAGCCTTGTCCTCGCTAACCACAACGGGGAGTACGGAGGTAACAACGCCGTAGAGGCCAAGATCCTCCCACGCCCACTCGGGCATCATATCAGCACCGGTGTAGAGATCCACGCCGGGGTTGTAGGGGGTTTCGGTGCCGTTGAAGGCGCCCTGCAACATAATGCTCGAGCAGTTGCTCCAAGCATAGTAGCGGCCTGTGGTGGGGTCGTTGTCCTGGTCGATGAAGAGGTCGAGGTAGCGAACACCCGAGTAGGCGCCAAGAGCCTCAACCCACTGACCACGGGGGTCAAACTCAATACAAACATAGATGTAGAGCTCGTCGGCGTGGAGCTTCAGAGTCTTCATCACGGGGTAGTTGAGAGTACCCTCGGTGGGCAGAGTAGCCACAGCCACCTGGCCAGCCTCAAGTGCATCCCAATCTGCGAAATCACCGTCGATAGCGATAGCACCCTTGAACTCCTCCTCCTCTTCCTCTTCGGGGTCGGTGTTCTCGGTCTGATCCTTGTCGTTGTTGGGTTTCTGCTCGGGCTCTTTGTCGCAAGCCACAAACAAAGCAGCAACTACTGCAAATGCAAGAAATTTCTTAATCATTTTGTTTAGTGTGTTTTTGTTGGTTATTGTTTAGTTAATAAAGGGTCTTTTGTCTTACTCAACGGGGATAACCATAGGAATACCTGTTGAGGGCAGAACGCCCGAAGCGCCCCAAGAGGTGAGGGTGTATGCGCCAATACCAATGTAGGGAGTAGTGATTTTCTCTTCTACGAGAGAACGGGGCATAGACAACTCGATAGCAGCAAGGCCACCGCCAATCTCCACAGGAGCGCAAGCATCAAATGTTGCCGAGCCAACTACCCAACCCGAGTCGTACACATTATAATTACCCCAGTAGAAAGGAATTGCCTCTCCTCCATTGAAGATACACCAGTTCTCTACCCATACCTCGGCGCCAATACCACTACCAAATACCCAGTAGCTGTCGCCCGTAGAGCCATTGTTGTCCAAATCCAACAACAAACCCATATGCATTACCTCTGCGGGAGCCACCTCTGCATAGAAATACAGATTAGTAGCATCGGCATAAGCCTTAAAGGTTTTCATTGCCACATTGCTTGTTGCATCCGCAGGAAGTACCGCCATATTGATAGTCACATCATCCCAATCGGTAAATACGCCATCGATAGTGATATTTGCCTCGTCTTTCTCGATTTCAGGAGCCTCGATGGTGCCGAGGTTGTAGATTTTGTTCTTCTCGAAGGTAATCTCTTTCGACTTAACCTCCTGACCCATAATAGAAGCGGTCAGGGTGTAGGTGCCGCTGGAGTACATAGGGATGTAGATGTCGCTACCGGTCTTGGTTGCGGTATAGGAAGTTGCCCAACGACCTGCCTCCGAAGAGAAGGTGCCCTTGGAAGCCGTGAAAGTCACAGGATACTCCGACGAGTACTTCAGTACGGGAAGTACATTGAGCACGATGGGCTCAGTACCAAATGCGCTGGTTTCGCCATTCATACCCACACCACTAATATCCTCCTTTGCGGTGTTGCAAACCGAGCCGTTGCCCGCAGGTGCGCCACCAAAGTAGAATACGTTCTGCTCTGTACCCAAAAGTGCGCCCACACCATCAGCGGTGCAAGTAAATACATAGGTATCGCCCTCGGTCTTAGTGTATGTAAACCAATAGTCTGCCTCGGTGCCCGTACCGCCCCAAGCATTGGAAACACAGAGCTGGTCGCCCTCCTCGAAGGAGAGTTTATAGCCCTTACCCTCCTCGAAGTCGCCAAGCGATACGCGGGTCTGGTCGGCGATTGTTACGCTAATCGAAACGCTCTCGCCCTGCTGGTCGGGAGTTACGGTGTCGTTAATGTCGTTCTGGCAAGCAGTTGCGCCCAAAGCAACAACAGCACTTGCGATAAAATAGAAAATCTTTTTCATCTCTCTTTCTCTTTGCTTAATTTGTTGAACTTTGGTCTTTTACCACTCGACTTCCTCCTCCATAATGTAGATGTCGTTGATGCCATCAATGGTCTGGGTGCTCATCGCGATACCCATCTCAACCTCAACTGCCGAGAGGTCAACGGTGGGCTGGGTGTAAAGTTTTTTCATCTGTTTTTTAGGTTATAAAAATCTAATGGTTGTGTATGTGTTGTTTAATTTTGTTCCATAGCGGAGTATCACCTCCGCTATGGATAGGATTTTCTGCTCTCAAAGGGGGGACGGGATGTTAGAAAAACCCTTTTAAATTATTCAGATTTCCCATCCTGTATTGAGGGCAAAAATTTGGTTGTCTTCGTGTTAGACTAGACTATTTGTCGATAGTAACAACGAACTGGGGAGCAAGACCGTTGGGATCTGCCTCGCTGATAACAGCGTTGGGAAGAAGACCGCAACGACCCCAGTTTTTCGAAAGACCTACACCCATAGTGAAGGTGTCACCGAACTCCAAGGGAAGGAGGTCACGCATAACCTGAATCTCGTAGCCAGCGAAGGTACCTTTACCGGTCGACGAACCTGCGATAACAGCCTCGGTATCCCAGCTCCAACCCTCAGCGCCGATCTCGCCGCTCCAGGGGAATGCCTCACCTGCGTACTCCTGATATGCGTTCTCGTTGTAAACGCAACCCTCGATGAGGTAGTCGATACCAGCGTCTGCCCAAACAGCAGCGTAGCCACCGGTCAACTCATCGTTGTCGATGTTAACGCAAAGGTCAATGTGGTAGGGGGTGTCAGCCTCGGGCTCAGCAGCCTCGAAGTAAACGTTGATGTAGAGCTCGTCAGCGTAGATTTTAACTTTCTTCAACTCGCCGTGCTTAACATCACCCTCAGCGCAAGTAGCCTCAACTACTTTGCTTGCATCGAGAGCAGCCCAGTCCGACATATCACCATCGATAGTGATGGGGCTTACGAATTCGGGCTCAGTGGGCTCGTCACCACCATTGTTGGGTTTGTTGTTCTCTTTGTCGCCACAAGCGATAAGCATAGCAGCCATAGCTGCAATTGCAAAGAATTTTTTCATAGTTTTTTTGTTGTTTAGATTAATTAATAAAAGGGTTTTATCTATTGTTTGTTGAATCCTTCTGGACACACTTGTTTTGTTTGGCCTCGGGGGTGGGAGAAATCACACTCCCCCGCCCCGAAGCAAAACTTGGTTTTTATTTCCTGGGGTTCTGGCCAATGTCGTTCACATTGAGCTCATCCTGAGGAATCTGGAAGGGAATACGATCGTCGGTGTAGTCAACAACCTCCCAGGTGTGAAGACCTGCAAAGCGGCGGTCCATCTGCAACTTGTTCCTCCAAGTATCGAATGCACGGTGACCCTCGAAGCAGAGCTCCATACGACGCTCGGCAAGGATAACCTCCAAGAGGCTTGCATAGCCGTGGTCGTTCCACTTGTGGCCAGCATTGTCCCACGCGGGAATGCCTGCACGCTCGCGGATAACATTCACATCAGCCAAAGCAGCAGCGTCGTTACCAATCTTGGCATAAGCCTCGGCACGGTTGAGAACGATCTCACCCCAACGGAGAATGATGGGCGACGAGAGGTTCGAAAGACCATCCTGGTTCGAATATTTCTTATTCATATAGATAGGATAGTTGTTGCGAAGACCTTTCAGACCAACATTGGGACGAACATAAACCTTGGTCTTGGCACCCTCATAGGTGATGAAGTACTCGGTGTAGCCGTTGATAACCTCGGGGGTTGCAACATAGCTCTTACCGGAGTAGGTGAAGTTGCAAGTACCGTCGGCGTTCTTGGTCACGCCACGAACAACAGCGTTGTTCCTGAAGGCACCACCCTCATCCAAGGGCCAGTGTACCATAACCAAACCGTCGTTGGTGGTGTCGTAGAGCTCATACTGAGCGAGCTGACGCTTATCCTCGGGGTAGCGCTCGAAGAGTTCCAGCAGGGTGTCCGAGTAGTAGTGCTCACACCAGCCGATACCACCGGTACCGTTGGGCGAGTAGTACATCGAACCAAGGCTACCGGTACCCTTGTCCTCGGTTGCGGTGTGAGCCACACACCAGAGAACCTCATTCGAGGTACGAGCGTTGGTGAAGAGGGTCGAGTAGTTTGCATCGAGTTTCGAAGCGATGTTGCCAGCATTGTTGGGATCGCCGGTGAGCATAGTGTTCACAGTCTCGATAACCTTCTCGTTCTCACCCATATAAAGATATACGCGCGAGAGAAGACCGAGTGCAGTCTCATAGGAAACATAGCCCGCGTCACCACGGCGGCTCTTACCCTTCATCAGGCGAGCAGCCTCCTGGAGGTCCAGAACAACCTGATCGTAAACCTGACCTACGGTAGCCCTCTCGGTTACCGAGCAGTCGGTCGAAAGACACAATACAACGCCGGGGTTGTCCTTACCACACGACAGGGGTTTGGCGAAGATGTTCACCAGGTTGAAGTGTGCAAGAGCCCTGAAGAAGTAGTTCTCACCCTTCATCTGGGAAGCCTCGTCGGAAGCGTTCTCGTCGAGAGCCTCGATGTTGGAGTTAGCCGAGTAGATAATCTTATAAGCCAACCACCAGAAGCCCTGGTTGTTGTTCATAGTAGCATCATCGTCGTAGGTGAATGCGTAGGAGAAGGGGTCGGAAGTAATACCCGACAATACAACGTTGTCGGCGCGATACTCTGCCATCTGGAAGAAGTGGCGAACATAGGTGTTACCACTTGCATAGACGTTCTTATACTGCAACTCATCTTTGAAGAGCGAGTAAACGCCGTCGGTAGTATAAACAGCGGCCGAAGGATCAGCAGTGAGCTGAGCCGAGGTCATGGTGTCGGTACGGAAGTGCTCATCTATCGTACACGAGGCCAAACCCATCGCTGCCAAACTGAGAATTACCAATATTTTTTTCATAGTCTGTTTCGTTTTTGAATTTTACTGATAGGATTTTTCGTATAGGATGGAATGATTAGAACTTCACATCTACACCCAAGCTAACAGTCATAGGCACGGGATAGTTGGTCGAGTAGGTACCTGCCAAGCTGGTGCCGCTGGTCTCCAAACGAACCTCGGGGTCCATACCCGAGAACTTGGTGAGGGTGAATACATTGTCAGCCGAGATGAATACGCGGGCACCTGCCATACCAATCTTCTGAGTTACCTCTGCGGGAACATTGTAGGCCAAGGTGATGTTGCGCAGACGGAAGAAGCTACCGTCCTCCAAGTAACGCGACGAAACAGCGTTCGACGACTTGGTTGCGGGACCGAACCTCAACTGGGGGTGAGTTGCAATATCGCCCTCTGCCTCCCAACGAGTCCAACCCAGACCGTTGTCGTGCGACATCATATTGTAGTCGTTGTAAGCACCATCGGCGTCCATAGTGATACGGGTGTAGTTGTAGATCTTGTTGCCCACTACGAACGAACCGTTCATGCTCAAAGTAAAGTTCTTATAGGTAAGCGAAGTGTTGATACCGCCGCTGAACGAAGGAGTAGCCTGACCTACGATCTGGCTCTGTGCCTCAGCAAATACATTGGTAGTCTGGGGATTGCCGTTCTCATCAACGATGAGGTTGCCCTCCTCGTCGGTAGCACCGGTGTACCACAGAGGATCACCGTTTGCGGGATCTACGCCGGCCCATTTGGGCAAGTACCAAGTACCAAGAGGCTCACCCTCGCGTACGAGCTGGTTCATCTTGTTGTTGCTCTGCAAGAACTCGCCATTGGGAAGGCTCTTAACAACGTTGCGGTTCAGACCAACGTTGAAACCAACATTCCAAACGAGGTCTTTGGTCTGAAGAATATTGCCGTCAACTGCCAACTCGATACCGCGGTTGCGAACCGAACCAACATTGGCCATAAACTCAAAGAAACCGGTGCTGGGTGCCTGGGGCACTGCAAGCAGAAGGTTGGTGTTGAGAGTGTTGTAGAGCTCCAAGGTTACATTAACATTGTTGAACAGAGTTGCATCAACACCGAAGCTGGTCATATAAGCCTCCTCCCAGCCGAGGTTGGGGTTAGCCTGACGCTCCAGAACAGCAGCAACAACATCCTCATATTTTGCAGTCAGAGCATAAGAGTCCTGATAGAGGAAGTCCTCAATGTTATCGTTACCGGTCTTACCATAACCACCACGAACCTTCAAGAAGGTGATGGCGTCGTTACCGTAGAGGAAGTCCTCCTCCGATACCAACCAAGCAGCCGAGAAGCCGGGGAAGTAACCACCGCGAGCCTTGGGCGCGAACTTCGAAATCTCGTCGTAACGAACCGAAGCGGTTGCTACATATTTACCCTTGTAGGAGTACTGTGCCTGTGCAAGCCAAGCCCAAGCAGTCGAGGGATAGCTATAACCACCGATTGCCTGCATAACGGCGTTGCTCAACGAGTGCTGGCCATTGGGAAGGTCGGTACCCTCTGCCCACATCGAGCGGCTGGAGCTGTGACCATACTCCCAACCAACGATTGCATCCACGCTGTGGTCATCGAACTCTTTGTGAGCCTTCAAAAGGTTGGTGGTGCCGAAGCCAACACCCGAACCATTCGACTCATAGAGGTAGCCACGACCAGCATAGCCGGGAACATTGGTACGAGCATCGTAGTAGAGCTCATAGCCATAGTTGCTGGTGCTGAAGCGGTTGGTCGAAGTTGCAACCAACCAATCGGTGATGTTCCAAGTCAGAGCAAGGTCGGCAGTGGTGCTCTCCGAGGTGCTACGCGAGTAGTTGTAGAGCTCGTTGTGGAGTGCATTGTATTTGTTTGCGCCATACCAAGTCTTGTTGTTATCGGAACGGGTTGCGCCATCAACATAGAGAACCTCGTCGGTCATATACCAGTTACCCTCCTCGTCCTGTTTCTGAACATAGGGGATATCCCAAGGCATACAGCGGTAGGCAGTCTCCAGAGTTACATACGACGAAGTACCCTGATCCTGCGAACGGTCATAGGCCAAACGAACATCGAGTTTGAGGTTGTCGGTAATGGCGGTCGAGAGGTTCAAACGAGCAGCGTTGCGGTTGAAGTTGGTGTTGATAAGGGTACCAGCCTCATCGTAGTGGTCAACACTCACGAAGTAGTTGGTCTTACCGCTCTTGCCTGCCAACGATACATAGTAGTCCTGAACAAGACCAATCTTGAACATCTCGTTCACCCAGTCGAAGTCCTGATTCAAGAGCTCCTTGGGACGAGTCGAGTTGAACAGAGCCTTCTTGGTGAAGATCTTC
The DNA here is from genome assembly GCA_045633765.1 of Tidjanibacter sp. Classification (GTDB taxonomy): domain Bacteria; phylum Bacteroidota; class Bacteroidia; order Bacteroidales; family Rikenellaceae; genus Tidjanibacter. The sequence goes on from JAZQZA010000014.1 coordinate 7,414, forward strand.
TGGGTCTCATAGAGCTCCTCCGAATCCATAGGCGAGAAACGGCCCATATTTGCCTTCTTGATACCTGCGGTAGCCTTGAAGTTCACAACAGCCTTCTCACTCTTTGCCTGTTTGGTGGTAACAACGATTACACCGCCCGAAGCCGAAGCACCGTAGAGTGCGGTAGCAGCAGCATCTTTCAGAATGGTGATGGTCTCAACATCGTTGGGGTTGAAGCTGCCGCCTGCAACGCCATCAACAACATACAGAGGACCTGCACCTGCGGTAATCGAACCCGTACCACGGATACGGATGGTTGCAGCCTCACCGGGCTGACCCGACGAGCTCATAACGAGCACACCGGCAGCCTTACCCTGAAGCATACTACCAACATCGCTGGTGGTGAGGTCGTTCAGAGCCTCGCTGTCGAGCGATACGATAGAGCTCGAAATCTCGGCTTTCTTCTGGGTGGTGTAACCCAGAACCACAACCTCCTCAATAGACTTTGCATCGAGGCTAAGTGCCACATTGATAGTGGTGCGACCTGCAACCTTCTCGGTAGCGGGAGTGTAACCGAGGTAGTCGTAGGTAATGGTCTCGTTTGCATTCACAGACAGAAGGTAGTTACCCGAGCCATCAGTGGTAGTACCCGAACCGCTATCGGCGATAATGGTAACGCCGATCAGAGGCTGACCGCTCTGAGCGTCGGTAACGGTACCCTTAACCTCAACCTTCTGGCCAAAAGCAGGAATTGCCAATACCATCAGAGTCAAAGCTGCAAGACCGCCACGAAGAGCTGTCATAAAGCGTAAATTCTGTTTCATCTGATTTGAGTTTTAATTAATTAGTAAAAGAGTTTATTGTTTTGTGTATTTTTTCTCCTTTAGTCCGACTACAACAGATCGTTAAGGCCAACGAGGTTGAAGGCAACAAAGTATTTGTCCATATCCCTCTCGATGCGGCCCAGAACAACCTCCTCTGCGTCTATGCCCACACGGGCGAGATTAGAGAAGAGCTGCGCGCGCGATGCCAGAGCCTCGGGGTGCTGCCAGATGTAGCGGCAGCCGGTCTGCACGAGCCACAAGCGACGGTCGGCAGCAAGATCCTCAAACGCGAGGCCCTGCTCGTCGTCCTGCAACCACTTGAGCCAGCGGCCCGAGTCGCGTACAAGGCGAGTCAGCACAGCGATAATCTCCGAACGAACGGCAATCTTGCCCTCGGCGTCGAGCCTCTTCTCCACCTCCTCGAGCTCGGCCAAAGCCTCATACTCGCCGATGGTGAACTCGGGACCCACATTGGCTGCGCCCATACCGGTCAGAGGATACTCCTCGGGGTTGCTTACGCCATCGGTGTAGTGACCTTTGATGTAGCTGCCATAGGGGCGTACCTTTGCGGTGAGTTTGCGAGCAACCTCGGGATCGAAAACGGTGGTGTGGAGGTCGGTACCAACCTTACCCACGATGAAGCAAGGCCATACATCGGCCAAACCAACAGCCTCCAAGCCCTTCTTGAGCTCCACGATGAAGGTGTCAAAGGTGGTGTCGTCGGCCAAACCGCCGTGAACCTCCTCGGTACCCACCTCATACGAAATGGGAGCGTAGCCATTCTCCTTGCGGAACTTCTCCACGTGAGCGATGAGCTCTACGGTGCGGGCTGCAACAACGTGGATGTCAATGGTCTCGCCTTTGGGGACATTGATATCAACGGTGGGGTCAACGTGGATGAGGTCGTAGCCGGCAGCCACAGCAGCCTCAAACGACTCCTTAACACCCTGCATTGCGTCCTCGGTGGACCAATTCTCAACCCTCTGTTTATCCTTCAACCAGGGACCGCCGTGGTCGATAGCCACAATCGAGCAACCGGTGTAGTTCACCCTCTGCTGCTCAAACTGGAGCAGTTTGGTAAACTGCGACTGGGTCATACCGGTATAGCCGCCGTCGTTGTCAATCTGGTTGAGTGTAGCAGCGAAATAGATGGGTGCGTTGTTGCGCTTTGCGGCGCGATACGAAGCACGAATCACTGCGGTGGAGTTGGGGCACACTGCGAAGATGGTGCGTTTAACACCACTCTCCTGCTCCAGCTCACCGATTCGCCTTAAAAGATCTTCAGTTTTTGCCATTTTGTTTCGAAATTATGATTTTTAGTACGGTTTCTTTCTCAATTAGTCCTCGTAGATGATTACGCCCTCAACAACCCTCGAGATGTTACCCGAAACGGAGGGAGCATCGGGGCTGAGGCCCATATCAATCGACTTGAACATACCCAGCAGCTGCGAAGCCACAACATAGCTCACGCAGGAGTAGTAGCGGTGCTCGCTTGTGGGGGCGCCGATGACAACATTCAGGTCGAAGAAGTCGGACTCAATCTTGGGCTCGGTCTGCGAGATGGCCACATAGCCAACAATGTCGTTATTGGCACGAATCTGACGGATCAGGTCGTACTCATAGCGCTGCACGCTGGGCTCCTCGGCAAGAAGGTAAACCAAGAGGGTATCCTTGTCGATAACAGCCTTGGGACCGTGGCGGAAGCCGAGGAACGAATCGAAGGCACACATCACAGCGCCATCGGTGAGCTCCTGAAGTTTCAGCCTCGACTCCTCGGCGATACCCTGCAACTCGCCGGTGCCAAGGAATACGGCACGCTTGAAGGGGCGCGAAGCGATAGCCTGAATAGCCTCCTCATATTTGTCGATAGCCACAGCGGTCTTGGCTGCAAGCTCCTTGATGTAGTCGGCGTGGGCCTCAATCGAGTCGATATTGGCAATCATCGAGCAGGTGAGAAGCATTGTCGAGTAGCTGCTGGTCATAGCGAGCGAGAGGTCGTTGGTCTCCTTGGGCAGGAGCATCAAAAGGGTGTTCTCGGGGCTGGCTGCAGCCATTTTTGCCAACTCGCCATTCTCGTTGCAGGTGATGAAGATGTGGGCAACCTCACCGGCGGTCTTATTCACCAGGTTGATGGTACCAACACTCTCGGGGCTGTTGCCCGAACGAGCAAACGAAACCAAGAGCACCTTGCTCTCTTTGTTGAAGTACATCTCTGCCGAGGTGATAATGTCGGTGGTTGCAATGCTACGACAGCCAGCAAAGGTGGTGTTGTAGAGAGCAACCTGCAAGGCGTCACCAATGTAGGCCGAGGTACCCGCACCGGTCAAAACGATGCTGTAACCTGCCTTCACATAGCGGTCAACAAACTCCTTGATTTCTGCTTTTCGCGAGCAGACCATCTCATAGGCCCTGAGCCACATTTCGGGCTGCTGGCGAATCTCTCTGTAGGTATGAAAGTTTAACTGCATTTTGGGATTTAGTTTTTATGTTGTTTACTGTTTTTTGCTCCTGTTTTGCCCATCGTGCGCCATAATCGCGCACAATACACATCATCGCAAAGTTAAAAATTGCGACTCAAACAAGGTTTTCGAAACACACTTTTTTTCGGCCCTCACGGACACGCACACACAAGAAGGCCAAAAACACCTCTGATACACAATAACTTACCACACAAGGCGCAATGTTAAAAAATATTTCGTAGCGTTTCGTTTCGAAACCACCGAAAGCACATTGCGGTACCTATTTATAGGGGATAACGGGGATTTTCGCAACTTTGGGGGAGTAAAACGAAACCACCCGAAACTATAATCAGAGCATTATTTTTTGATAACAGAACAAAACTCAGCGAGGGATTATGGTTACAAACTGTAAGTTAGCCACGCCGTCCGCTGGGGAAAAATCCACCAAAGGGCGCCCTTTTGCAACAAAAAAGAACACCTTTAACTCCCAAAAACAAGAAACTGTTAGCGCCCCCAAAAAGAGCCTTTCAAAAGGGTAAAATATACGAAAAAACAAGTGTGTCGCGGCGAGAAAAAAAAGAGTGTCGTAGCAACAAGAAAAAGAGGTCGTGCAACAAGAAAAACGAACACCCTTGCCATACACCAAAAGCCTCTTTTGTTTCCCATAAAACAACACAGCAGCCGCGGCCCTCTGGTAGGGCCGCGACTGCTGAACTTCAGGACATTATATCACTCCCACTTATGCGGGAGATACCACCACCAGATTGATATTCGAGGACTTTATTTGCGAGCGCAACTTCATCGCCATACCGTCGTCCGTAACGATGGTGTCTATCTTCTCGATGGGGGCAATAAATGCAAGGGCTCGCTTGTCAATCTTGCTGGAGTCGAAAACAGCAATCACCTCCTTGGCTCGGGACATCATCACCTGGTTGATGTTTGCCTCCTCAATATTGGGGGTCGAAATGCCATTCTCGAGGTTGAAACTATCCACACCAAGGAAGAGTTTGTCGCAGTAGAACATCTTCAAAACCGACTCCGAAACGGGGCCCACAGTCGATTGGCTCGTCTCACGAAGGTTGCCGCCCACCATAATAACATTGAAGCGTTTGTAGGCGAGCAACTCCACCGCCACATTGATTGCGTTGGTGATAATCGTCAGACGCTGAAACTTATGCAGATTGCGGGCAATCTCGAGCGTCGTGGTTCCCGAATCGAGCATAATCGTATCGCCATCCTTGATGATTGCGGCGGCCGCCTTGCCGATAGCCTTCTTTTCGCGGTAGTGAATCAGTCGCTTGGAATTGATGTGCACATCCTCGTAGGTGGTCACGGTATTGGCACCGAGAATAGCGCCTCCGTGGGTGCGAATTACAAGGTTTCGCTCATAGAGAATATTGAGGTCCTTACGAATTGTAACCTCCGAGACGCCAAACTCGCGACTGAGCTCCGCAACAGAGACAGAGGAGTTGCTTTTGAGCTTCTGGAGAATCATCGAGCGGCGCCCTTTTGTAGAGCCGTAAATATCCATTGGTTGTGGTTTTTTGGGAAAGTGTGGTTAATAATCTTTCTTAGGGTAAACAAATGTACAAACAAAAAAAACGAAATACAAATCAAAACGATACGAAAGATTTTTTGCACCCACCAAAACACCACCTATGATACTATGGCACAACATATTGCGCACGCGCAAGAGAGAAACCACACCAAACTACTTATGTTTTGTTGTTTCGTTTTGATACTTTTTTCGCGCAATTATTATATAATTGCAATATGAAATCTATTTTTTCACCTAAAATGAATTAAGAAAATGAGACGATATGACATTGCCGCCATCGGCGAACTCAACGTAGATGTAATCCTCAACCAGATTGACGGCTTCCCCGAAATGGGCAAAGAGAAGTTTGCGGGCGATATGCTCCTCACCCTCGGCAGCAGCACCGCCATCTTCGCTGCCAACGCCTCCTCGCTTGGCTCAAGGGTGTGCTTTGTGGGTATGATTGGCAAGGACTCCTTCGGCACTCTCGTAAAGGAGTCGCTCGAGGCCAAAGGTGTTTCGACCGACTATCTTATCGAGAACCCCGCGACCGCAACTGGCGCAACCATCGTTATGAGCTACGATGAGGATCGTGCAAACCTCACCTATCAGGGCGCAATGGATATTATGGGCTTCGACGACATCGACCAGAGCGTCTTTGAGAACACCCGCCACATCCACCTCTCCTCGCTCTTTATGCAGTCGGCCCTCCTGAGGGACATCGACAAAGTGCTGGAGGCTGCCACCAAAAATGGCGTGACCGTATCGCTCGATACCCAATGGGATCCCGCCGAGAAGTGGGCTCTCGACTACAAGAAAGTTCTCCCCCACATCACCATCTTCCTGCCCAACGAGAAGGAACTTCAGGCCCTTACGGCCACCTCGTCGCTTGAGGAGGCCATCGAGGCCGTACTCCCCCACCTCGGTTGTGCAATGGTTGTGAAGATGGGCTCGAAGGGCTCGCTGCTGGTACGCAAGGATGGTTCGCGCAATATGCTCCCCTCGTTCCTCAACCGCAATGTTGTGGATGCAATCGGTGCCGGCGACAGCTTCAACTCGGGCTTCGTGAGCGCCTTTGTTAAGGGCCTGCCCCTGGAGAAATGCCAGGAGATTGGCAATATGACCGGCGCGCTTAACACCACCGCCGCAGGTGGCACCGGAGCCTTCACCTCGCCCGAGGAGATCGACCAGAGGGCCATCAAACTCTTCGGCCGCACACTCGGCCTCTAATCGTCCGAAAGAAAAATAAACATAATAAACCTATAACACCCAGAAAAACAGATGAAAAAACTCTTATTCCTTTTGGCCACCGTGGCACTCGTTTGTGCTTGTGGCTCGAAAACCGAAGAGAAGAAAGACGCACAGACCGTAGCACGCGCCATTGCAGGTGAGATTCTGCTGAAAGACTACGAGCCCGTATCTATCTTCAATGTTCCCGTCACCAATGTCGAGAAGGCCAAATATGGAGTTATCGATATGCACTCACACGACTACAACGATGCCGACCTGGAGAAGATTGCCGCTTGGGTGAAGACTATGGACGAGTGTGGTATCCGCCACACCCACATCCTCCACTGCGAGTGGATTGGCGCACCCTTCGAGGAGATGGTTGCTGCCTATGGCAACTATCCCGACCGCTTCTCGGTTTGGTGTTCGCTCGACTACACCGACATTGAGGCCGAGGATTGGGAGGAGCGCGCGAAAGCCCACCTCGACAAGTGCAAAGCCCTCGGCGCTTTCGGTATCGGCGAGATGGTGGACAAGGGTCTGGGTGATGAGTACTCGCGCCCTGTGAAGGGTACCCACATCCACCTCGACCACCCCAAGATGCAGAGCGTGCTGGAGTATGCAGGAGAGCTCGGTATGCCCATCAGCATCCACGTTGGCGAGCCTATCTGGATGTATGAGCCCATCGACAACCACAACGACGGCCTTATGAATGGTGCAAATTGGACCGTTGATACCACCGTGGAGGGTTGCTACGACTACGACGGCGTGATGGATTGCTTCGTGGCTGCCGCCAAGGCCCACCCCAACACCCCCTTCATCGCTTGCCACTACCTCAATATGAGCCACGATTGGGAGCGTCTGGGAAGGATTCTCGACGAGTGCCCCAATGTCTATGTAGACATCTCGGCACGCATCGGTGAGTCGGCTGTTACCCCTCGTGCTACCCGCCGCTTCATTGAGAAGTATGCCGAGCGCATCTTCTTCGGCACCGACAACGGCACCTCGGCAGATATGTACCGCTTCGTGTTCCGCATCCTCGAGACCGACGACGAGCACATCTACCAGCCCGACTTCGGCTACCACTGGTCCTACAGCGCCTTCGACCTGCCCGACCACATCCTCCGCAAGCTCTACTACGAGAATGCCGAGAAGTTCATCAAGAAATACAAAAACTAAAGCACAATAACAACAATGAAGAGATTGACCCTTTTGGCCGTAGCGGGCGCCCTTTTGCTGGCCGGCTGCTCCACCAATGAGATTTCCAACGGCGACATCACTCTGCGCTTCAACAACAAGATGCAGAGCCGCGTTGTCTCCAACAATGAGACTACCGATAGTTTCCACAGCGACTTCATCTCGGCAGACGCTCTGGTGGCCGAGGAGGTGACCATCGACACCTGGAGCCTCAAGAAGAGCACCAAACACACCACCGAGAAGGGCGAGGCTATCACCCTCAAAGGTGAGTATAAGAAAAACGGTTTCGCAGTGGAGAAAATCCAGACCATCATCGCTCCCGAGGGCTTTGAGAATATGCTCCTCATTGAGACCAAGTATGTCAATACGGGCGAAAAATCTTTGCGCCTGAAGAGCGCCGAGCAGAACCGCACAATCGTTGATAAGTCGGAGGCCAAGCGGTCTTAGGAAGACAACAGCAAGCAGCCACTCCTTGGCTCA
>JAZQZA010000015.1:0-14741 GCA_045633765.1 Tidjanibacter sp.
ACGATTGGGGAAGGTAGCACGCACACTCACCGCACCCGTTGTGGGGCTAATAGTACCGCTGACAGCATTGATACGGCCCTTCTTGGGGTAGATTTTGCCGTTGCTCATAATGAGTTCCACCTCGGGCATCATACGGATAGCCTCCTTGAGCGAGCCATACTCCTGAATCAGGTCGAGCATCTCATTCTCGGCCATCGAGAAGTATGCATAGACCTCACTATCGTCTGCTACCGTCACCAGAGGAGTGGTGATGCTACTGCTCACCAGAGCACCCACACGGTAGGGAATCATACTTGCAACACCATTTACGGGCGAACGCACCTCGGTATAGGAGAGGTTGTTGGAGGCTTTGGTCTCCTCCGCACGAGCCAGAGCCAGACGGGCCTCGGCCTCCACATAGGAGTTCTGGGCAGTCATCAAGTCAAACTCCGACACCACATCCTGATCGTAGAGCTCCTGTGTACTATCCTTCACCAGCTGGGCAGTCGCCAGGCTCGCCTCGGCACTCTTAACATTGGCCTGCGCAATCTCATAGGCCGCCATATAGGGGGTCTGGTCGATAATAAAGAGCAACTGTCCTTTACTAACGAAGTCGCCCTCATTGATGAGGATGTCGGTAATCATACCGCTAATCTGGGGACGAATCTCCACCGTCTGACAACCGCTGATACTTGCGGCGTAGTCGGTGTTGAGCGTGCGCGAGGCAGCCTCCACGGTCATAGTCTTGTAGACCTTCTCCCTTGCGGGTGTTGTTTTGGGTTTGTTCTGACAGGAGAACATCAACGACAAAACTGCAATCAAAAGTACAATTCGCTTCATCTATTCTATGTTTTTATTTCTAATTATTCTCTGCTCCATTTGCATCGGCTCTACCGGCCAAGCCCTCCCCACGAGAGCCACAACCATAACAGAGCCATATAATCTCGCAAATTTAACACTTTTTACTAAAAGTAAAAAAACCGAAAAAAATTTTATTTGAAAAATAACAACGATACCGTAAAAATAGAGGAAAAAATCTTATATTTGTAGAGTTAAAATGTGTAATGCAAATACCACGATAGACTATGAGCAAAGAGAAGAAAACCATTCGCAAAATCTTGGGCTGCATCCTCATCGTCCTCATTGGTGGATTCATCATCTGGGGCATTGAGAGGATTTTTGAGCCACAAGAGACCAAAGTCAAAAATGTAATCTTTATGATTGGCGACGGTATGGGACTCGCACAAGTGACCGCCACACAAATCGCCCAGGACTACGAGCCTTTAGCCCTCGAGCGCGCCCATTATGTAGGCCTCCAAAAGAGCTATTCGGCTAATAACCGAGTGACCGATTCGGCCGCTGCCGGCACCGCACTTTCGACCGGCCACAAGACCAAGAACGGTATGATTGGTATGACCCCCGACAGCCTCTCGGTGCCCACCATTTTGGACAAAGCCGAGGAGTGCGGAATGCCCACCGGTATTGTGGTCACCTACCCCGTAACAAACGCCACTCCCGCAGCCTTCGTTGCCCACGTTCCCAATCGCAATATGGAGGATGAGATTGCAATGTTCTACCTTGAGAATGAGATAGATGTAGTCTTTGGCGGCGGCAGCAAACGCTTCGACCAAAGGGCTGACGGAGTGAACATTTTCGACACCCTCAAAGAGCGCAACTACACCATCGCACAGAGCCTCTCCGAACTCTCCGACATCAACAGCGGCAATGTCATTATGCTCCCCACCGAGGGGTCGATGTCCTCGCGTCTTGACGGTCGCGACGAGTACCTCCCCGAGGCCACCGCAAAGGCGCTGGAGATTCTCACCAACAACGCCGACGGCGACGGCTTCTTCCTGATGGTTGAGTCCTCAATGATTGACGGCTACGGACACCAAAATAATATAGAGGGTATCATTAAGGAGACCAAGGATTTCGACAATGCCATTAAGGTCGCTTTTGACTACGCCGACGCCCACCCCGGCACCCTCGTTGTTGTCACCGCCGACCACTCCACAGGTGGCCTCGCAATCGTTAATGGCAACCGCACATTCGACCTCTACGACCACAAGGTTGACTACGCTTTCACCACCGGAGGTCACACCGGCGAAATGGTCCCCATCTTCGCCTATGGCGCTGGCTCCGAAAACTTTAGCGGCGTGATGGAGAACACCGAGATTCCTCGCATTATGTGCCGCCTTATGGGTCTTGAGTAGAGCACAATAGAGCGTAATAGACCAAAAAGCGAGGCTTGGGAGCGTACTCTCAAGCCTCATTTTTTATTCATTTCTCTATCTAGAGTACACACGCCCCCGCCCTTCGTGCCCTCCCCCTCTAACTTAGAGGGGGATTTGAATTAGATCGCTAAGGTCCTTAAATACCTTTACTGTCCCTAAAGCCATAAAGAGATACAAGTAGCCCTACCACCCCAAAAAAGGCCACAAAAAAAAGAGGTCAAGTCTTTCGACCTGACCTCCTCTATCGGAACAATCAAGAGATTGATTAGTTCTTTTTGTAGCGAGCGTAGCGCTGCATAAACTTATCAACACGACCGGCGGTGTCAACAAGTTTCATCTTACCGGTGTAGAAGGGGTGCGAAGTATTCGAAATCTCCATTTTGTAAACGGGATACTCAACACCGTCAACTACCAAGGTCTCTTTGGTATTCACTGCCGAGCGGCAGAGGAAAACGTGATCGTTGGACATATCCTTGAATGCAACGATACGATAGTTTTTAGGATGGATATCTTTTTTCATCGTTTTGTCTGTTTTTTGATAATTACTCTGCTACAACCGAGAAGTGAATGGTTGCCTTAACCTCCCTGTGGAGTTTAACGGTTGCTACATACTCACCGAGAGTCTTAACTGCGTCAACATCGATAGCCTTGCGATCAACCTCAACACCTTTCTCTGCCAAAGCAGCGGCGAGGTCAGCCGAAGTGATGCTACCGAAGATCTTCTCCTCCTCTGCCTTTGCGGTGAGGGTGAGAGGAAGGTTCTCGATTTTCTCTGCGAGTGCCTGAGCGTCAGCGAGGATTTTAGCCTCTTTGTGAGCCCTCTGGCGAATGTTCTCTGCCAAAACTTTCTTTGCCGACTCGGTAGCTACCTTTGCGTAGCCCTGAGGAAGAAGGAAGTTGTTTGCATATCCGGGTTTAACATCTACGATGTCGTTTGCATAACCCAATTTCTCTACATCTTTGATAAGAATTACCTGCATAATATTGTCCTCCTTCTCTAATTATTTCATCAAATCGGTTACGAAAGGCAAGATTGCGAGGTGGCGAGCACGCTTAACAGCCTGAGCCACTTTCTTCTGGTATTTCTGCGAAGTACCGGTCAAACGACGGGGAAGAATCTTACCCTGCTCGTTGAGGAATTTCTTCAGAAACTCGCCATCTTTGTAGTCGATGTACTTGATACCGCTCTTTTTGAAACGGCAATATTTTTTCTTCTTGATATCAACCGATACGGGGTTGAGGTAGCGGATCTCGCTATCGTTCTTTACAGGTGCTGCCATGATTTATGCCTCCTCTGCTACTACGGGTTCAACATTTGCCTCGGCCTCAACCTCAGCGTTCACTTTGCCTGCAAGTTTGTTGCGGCGTTTGATCGAGTACTCAACTGCGTGTTTGTCCTGACGGAACGAGAGGAAACGGATAACGCGCTCGTCGCGACGATACTGTTTCTCAAGTTTCTCGATGAGGTCGCCCTCGCCAGTGAACTCGATAAGGAAATAGTAACCGGTGGTCTTCTTCTGGATAGCATAAGCGAGCTTCTTCAAGCCCCAAGCCTCTGCATTTACGATCTGACCGCCGTTCTCGGTGATAACACCTTGGAATTTGCCAAACAGCTCCTCAAGCTGAGCCTCCGAAAGAACGGGGGTGGCAATGAAAACGGTTTCGTAATTGTTCATAATTTTTTTGTTTAAAAAGTTAATTGCATACCAAATGCGGGCGCAAAGATACAAAGAAAATTCAAAATGCAAAATTCATAATTCAAAATTGCACCTATTTTCTGCAAAAAAATGTGGCATTTCTGCTTTTTATCGCTCCGAAATGCCACTTTTATATTCTTGTGCGCCACCTGCGCGCCTCAAACAGCCAACTCTCTACCTATTGAGTTTGAAGTCCTGACCAAGATAAACCCTACGAACCTCCTCGTCGTTTGCCAGATCCTCGGCACTACCCGATTTGAGCACTTTACCCTCAAACAAGAGGTAGGTGCGGTCGGTAATCGAGAGAGTCTCGTGTACATTGTGGTCGGTGATAATCACGCCGATATTCTTATCCTTCAGGGTGCGGACAATGCTCTGAATATCCTCAACCGCAATGGGGTCGACACCCGCAAAGGGTTCATCGAGCAGGATGAATTTGGGATTGATGGCCACGGCCCTTGCAATCTCCGTACGCCTGCGCTCGCCACCCGAGAGTTGTATACCTTTATTTTTACGCACCTTCTGCAGACGGAACTCCTCCAAAAGTTCCTCCACCCTCTGCTGCTGATACTCCTTCGAGTAGCCGGTCATCTCCAGCACAGCCTTCAGGTTGTCCTCAACGGTGAGCTGACGAAAGACCGAAGCCTCCTGTGCAAGATAGCCCACACCCATCTGTGCGCGCTTATAGACGGGCATCTTGGTAATCTCCGCTATGGTGCCGTCCTCATCCTCCAGGAAAATGCGGCCATCGTTGGGCTTAACAAGACCCACAATCATATAGAAAGTGGTGGTTTTCCCCGCACCATTGGGGCCGAGCAAACCGACAATCTCACCCTGCTTCACATCGATAGAAACGTGGTTTACGACGGTCCTACTTTTGTATTTCTTGACTAAATCCGAGGTATAGAGCTTCATTTTTGCAAAAATTTTCGACAAAGTTAGCGCATTTTCCGAAAAAATCACTACTTTAGTATTGCGATTTGCGAAAAGAGTAATTCTTATGGAGGAAAAAACAATTAAAAGTGAGCTACTTTTGGCCAAGCTGAAGGAGTATTTCGGCTTCTCGGCCTTCAAGGGCAATCAGGAGGGCGTCATCCGCAATGTGCTTGCTGGTGGCGACACCTTCGTCCTTATGCCCACAGGCGGTGGCAAGAGCCTTTGCTACCAACTACCGGCCCTTATGATGGAGGGTGTGGCGATCATCATCTCGCCCCTAATTGCCCTAATGAAGAATCAGGTGGACGCTATGCGTACCTTCTCTATGGAGGAGGGCATTGCACACTTCATCAACTCGTCGCTCAACAAGGCGGCCATCACGCAGGTTAAAAACGATGTGCTGGCCGGCAAAACAAAACTACTCTATTTCGCTCCTGAGTCGCTCACCAAAGAGGAGAATGTATCCTTCCTCCGCAAAATCAAAATCTCCTTCTACGCCATTGACGAGGCACACTGTATCTCGGAGTGGGGCCACGACTTCCGCCCCGAGTATCGCCGCATACGCCCCATTGTGAACGACATCGGCCGTGCCCCCATCATTGCACTTACAGCAACTGCCACCCCCAAGGTGCAGTTCGACATACAGAAAAACCTCGGTATGATGGATGCCAAGGTCTTCAAGTCGTCGTTCAACCGTCCAAACCTCTACTATGAGATTCGCCCGAAGAACGATGTGAACCGCGACATCATCAAGTACATCAAGCAAAACCCCGGCAAGAGCGGCATCATCTACTGCCTCTCGCGCAAGAAGGTTGAGGAGCTTGCCGAGCTGCTCGTTGCAAACGGCATACGCGCCTTGCCCTATCACGCCGGTATGGATGGCGTCACAAGGGCCAACAACCAGGACGCCTTCCTTATGGAGGAGGCGGATGTGATTGTGGCAACCATCGCCTTTGGTATGGGTATCGACAAGCCCGATGTGAGGAATGTCATCCACTACGACATCCCCAAAAGCCTTGAGGGCTACTATCAGGAGACTGGCCGTGCGGGCCGCGATGGTGGCGAGGGAAGGTGTATTACCTTTTATAGTTATAAGGACATCCAGAAGCTCGAGAAGTTTATGCAGGGTAAGCCTGTGGCCGAGCAGGAGATTGGCCGTCTGCTGTTGATGGAGACGGTGGTCTATGCCGAGAGCTCCGTATGTCGTCGCAAGAGCCTGCTCCACTACTTTGGTGAGGAGTACACCGAGGAGAACTGTGGCGCTTGCGACAACTGCCTCAATCCCAAGCCCAAGATTAACGCCCAGAAGCAGATGATTACGGCTCTGGAAACCCTTGAGGCCATTGGTCCCAAGTTTAAGGTTGACTACCTGACCGCTGTGCTGGTGGGCAAGAATACGGCTATGATTAAGTCGTACAACCACCACAAGATTGAGCAGTTTGGCATTGGCGAGGAGCACGACGAGAAGTTCTGGGGCGCGGTTGTCCGCAAGGGCCTCATTGAGGGCTTCATCGACAAGAATATCGAGAATTACGGTCTATTGTCGCTCAGCCCCAAGGGTGAGCAGTATCTCGACAAGCCCTACCCCATCACCATCTCACTCGACCACGACTACAACGAGGATAGCGACGAGGATGCTCTCGCAGCCGCAGCCGGCAAGGGCGCCGTGGCCGATGAGGAGCTCTTTGCTATGCTCAAGGACCTCCGCAAGCAGATGGCAAAGCGTCTTAACCTGCCGCCCTTCGTCATCTTCCAAGACCCCTCGCTGGAGGATATGTCCATCCAGTACCCCATCACCATTGAGGAGTTGCAGAACATTAGTGGCGTAGGTGCAGGCAAGGCCCAGAAGTTCGGCGCAGAGTTCCTTAAGCTCATTGCCGCCTATGTGGAGGAGAAGGAGATTGTGCGCCCGCAGGATATGGTCGTGAAGAGCGTGGTGAACAAGAGTGGTAATAAGGTCTTCATCATCCAGAGCATCGACCGCAAGATGGACTTTGAGGATATTGCCCACGCCAAAAACCTCGAGATGGAGGACCTCCTGACGGAGATTGAGTCGATTGTCAACTCGGGCACAAGGCTCGACATTAGCTACTACATCGACCAGGTAGTCGATGAGGATAAGGCGGAGGATATCTATCTCTACTTCAAGGAGGATGCCGAGACCGACTCATTGGATGCTGCTATGGAGGAGCTCGGCGACGACTACACCGAGGAGGAGGTGCGACTTGTCCGCATCAAGTTTATGTGCGAGCAGGGACACTAGACCGAATCAAAATTCAAAATTGAAGGATTTCCCTAAACTCTTATAGGGCTTATGGGTCTTATGGGTCCTATAAGTCTTATAGCCCCATCAAATTCCCTCCCCTAAGTTAGGTGAGGGTGCCCGTAGGGCGGGAGAGGTCTGTAGACCATTGCTGGTCGTTGGTAGACCACTAAATAGAACGAGTGCGCCTTTTGGGGCGCACTCGTTTTTGTTCTACAACATTGCGTATTATTAGCGGTAGACTATTTCCAACTCCATTTGCTCCGCGGGAGTCATTGTTCCGAACTTATATTCGTAGCGAGTACGAGTCACCATATTTCCCGCCGAGTCGTATTTGTAGATAACCTTCATCTCCAGTGAGCCGTCGGAGTTATACTTTGCCCCTTCAACCTTATTCCCCGCCGAGTCGTATTTGTAGATATACATATAATCCAACGAGCCGTCGGAGTTATACTCAGCATCATCAACCATATTCCCCGCCGAGTCATATTTGTAGATATGCTTCGACTCCAGTGAGCCCTCGTAGTTATACTCAGCATACTCAACCTTATTCCCAGCCGAGTCGTATTTGTAGGTTTCCTTCCACTCTACATTGTAGTCATAGGAAGTCTGCTCAACCTTATTCCCCGCCGAGTCGTATTTGTAGGTGTGCTTCATCCACAGCGAGCCGTCGGAGCCATACACAGCATATTCAACCTTATTCCCCGCCGAGTCGTATTTGTAGATAGACTTCCACCACAGCGAGCCATCGGAGTAATAGCAAGCATCCTCAACGATATTCCCCGCCGAGTCGTATTGGTAGGTATACTTATACTTCATCGAGCCATCGGAGTTATAATTTGCCTGCTCAACAACATCGCCTTGCAGATTGAATATATATACCTCCGCCGAACCATCAGCAACCTTAACCAACTCGCCAAAGCTGTCTTCAAGTTTATAATTAATAATTGTTACAGATTCCACATCGCCATATAAATCTCCATAAAAACCATAAGCATCCCACCCCTGCCTTTCGGGTGCGGGAGCCTTCTTGACTTGGGCAGATGTTGCCACAGAGAGCCCCAACAGAATAGCAAAAAGCACAAAAGTTTTCTTCATAACAACAAATGAATTTAGGTTTTAGGTTGTTTACTATCTGCAAATATAGCCATTTCGCACACAATTTTCAACTTTCAACTTTCAACTTTCAACTTTAGTGGGTATTTTTGCACCGTAGAACAGACAATATTATTGAGATTTGGCAACGAAAAGATATAACAACCACAAAGCGCACTCCGCAAGGGGTGGCAATCGTGCAGGGAGCAATAGCGCGCCCCGCGACCCAAACTATGTGAGGCCCAAGAAGGCACTCGGTCAGCACTTCCTGACGGATATGGGAGTAGCCAAGCGCATTGCCGAGGCGATGAGCGAGGGCGGCGATGTGCTGGAGGTGGGCTGTGGTACCGGTGTGCTCACCCAATTCCTGCTACAGCGACCCGACATCACCACCTGGGGTGCCGAGGTGGATGGCGAGAGTGTGGAGTATCTCCACAACCACTACCCCGCTTTCACACCCCGTCTTATCTACGGCGACTTCCTCAACCTTCCCCTCTCGGAGATGTTCCCCGCAGGGCTCAAGGTCATCGGCAACTTCCCCTACAACATCTCCTCGCAGATATTCTTCAAGGTGCTGGACTACAAGGAGCTCATCCCCGAGGTGGTCGGTATGGTGCAGCGTGAGGTGGCACTTCGCATCGCCTCGCCCGCAGGCAACCGCGACTACGGAATCCTGAGTGTGCTGATGCAGGCGTGGTACGACATCGAGTACCTCTTCACCGTACACGAGGATGTCTTCAATCCCCCACCCAAGGTGAAGAGTGCCGTGGTGAGGATGAGGCGCAACAATGTGAAGGAGCTAGGTTGCAACGAGGAGCTCTTCGTGAAGGTCGTGAAGGCCGCCTTCAGTCAGCGTCGCAAGATGCTCAAAACACCCCTCAAGGCCATCTTTGGCGACTTCGGTGGTGCCGAGCACGAGTTCTTCTCGCTCCGTGCCGAGGCCCTCACCGTCGAAGACTACATCGCCCTGACCAATTGGGTGGAGTCCCACATATAGAGCCCTTGCAGATTATCACTGCCGCAAAACAACAATAACATAAAAAAAATCGCGGGTAACCGAAAAGTTACCCGTGATTTTCATATCAACTAATTCAGAGTCATCTCATCGATGAGGTAGCCTGCGCCGCCAATCTTATCTATAACAAAGAGTACATAGCGGATATCTACCGAGATATTGCGACAGATGTCGGGATCGTAGTCGAGGTCGCTCATTGTGCTGAGCCAAGTGCGGTCGAAGTTGATGCCCAGCAGCTCGCCACGGCCATTAAGAATAGGGCTGCCACTATTGCCACCAGTCGTGTGGTTCTTCGCCAGGAAAGCAACAGGAACGGTCTCCTTGCCATTGACAACAACACCCCAGCGACCGTAATCCTTCGTTACATATACATCTCTCAACTCCTGAGGAATGTCGTAGTCGTAAATCTCGGGGTTGTCTTTGGCAATGATACCATCGAGCGTAGTGATGGGCATATGCGAAATACCATCTGCCACCTTATAGCCAGCAACCGAGCCGTAGGCCACACGCAGAGTGAGGTTGGCATCGGGATAGAAGGTGCGCTCGGGCTCAAAGGCCATTTGCCCCCTCATATAGACCCTATACAATCTATTAATCTCGCGCGAGAGGTTGGCGTAGTCGGGAGCAATCTTCTCAAGAGCCTTATCGTCAAAGGCCTTACGCATAAGCGTTGCGGGGTCCTCGGAGAAGTTGTAGCCCGCAGCCTTGGCCTCCATAAGCCTCTCCTTCGATGCGTAGCGACTCTCCGCAAAGAGCCACTCAACAAACGCCTCAATGGAGCCCTGTGAGGCAATCTGCTCGGTGAGCCAGGCAGGGATGAAATCCTCACCCACATTGGCCATAAACTCCGACAACATAGCCACAGCAATCCTCTGGTCAATCTCGGGCGAATAGTCCTTATAGTGGCCCTCACGCAGATTAGCTGCGCCACGGCCTGCATAACCCATCAGCTCAATAGCATAGATGGCCTCATTGTAGTAGTCGCGTGCCATAGCATAGGGAAGCAGAGCAGCATATTTCTCGTGGAGAAGGGTAAGCACACCCTCAAACTCACCTCCCTTGGCCCACTCCTCAAAGCGAGCCTCATACTCCCTCTTCTTGCCCACCGTGTTGCGTCTTGCAAGACCAAGGCTCTCGCCCTGCCACTTCTTCCAGGCATTGGCGATATTGGCGTGCTTGGAGGCATACATAATGCGGGTAGCAACATCCTTCGACTGCGCCTCGGAGATGATATCCAAACGCAGGGTGCGGAGTTTAATCTTCGCAGGATTGGAGTAGTTGAGCGTGTAGTCCACAAAATCGCTTGTCACATACTCGCGAGTGGAGCCGGGGAAGCCATAGACAAAGGTGAAGT
Organism: Tidjanibacter sp.; assembly: GCA_045633765.1. Classification (GTDB taxonomy): domain Bacteria; phylum Bacteroidota; class Bacteroidia; order Bacteroidales; family Rikenellaceae; genus Tidjanibacter. The sequence continues at coordinate 10,574 of JAZQZA010000015.1, forward strand.
CACCCTCCTTGGCACCTTTGGTCGAGATGGTGAAGTGGCGCTTGGGGGTGTAGGGAACATTGTCCACCGAGAACTCGGCAGGCTCGTTATTCTTGTCGGCATAGATGCGGAAGATGGAGAAGTCGCCGGTGTGACGGGGCCACATCCAGTTGTCCGTATCACCACCAAACTTACCAATGCTCGAAGGAGGTGCACCCACCAAACGAATATCCTTATAGACCTTATAGACAAACAGATAGCTCTTATTGCCATAGTACAAAGCCTCAACCGAAGCGGTATATTTGCCACCCTCACGAGCCATACGCACAATCTCATTGACGCTCTCGCCTGCTGCGAGCCTGTCGGTCACATCCTCCATACGGTGGAGGAAAGAGACGGTGAGTCCCGGGTTGGGAAGCTCCTCGCTCTGGTTCATTGCCCAGAAGCCATTGGTGAGGTAGTCGTGCTCCACCGAGCTGTGGGCCTGAATCTGGCCATAGCCGCAGTGGTGGTTGGTGAGCAGCAGACCCTTGTCCGAGACAATCTCACCCGTACAACCGCGACCAAACAACACAATGGCATCCTTCAGGGCTGCCTGATTGACGCTGTAGATATCCTCGGCCGAGAGCTCAAAGCCCTTGGCCTTCATATCCTCAATGCGCTCGCCAATGAGGCAGGGAAGCCACATTCCCTCATCGGCCTTAATGCCCATCGACACAGTCACAACAGCCACAAATGTCAAAAAAATCTTCTTCATAAATTTAGGTTTGTATTTTTATTATTCGCTTATAAATCGTTCAAGTTCCACATAGAGTCGCTGCACAGGCAACCCCATAACATTGTAGAAAGAGCCCTCAATGCCGCTGATGGCCACATAGCCAATCCACTCCTGAATACCATAGGCTCCCGCCTTGTCGTAGGGTTTGTAGGTATCGACATAATAGCCAATCTCCTCTCTCGTAAGAGCCCTAAACCTCACTTTACTCTCGCACGAAAAGCTCCGCGAGCTATCCACCGAACGAAGTGTAACGCCCGTCACAACCGAGTGCTGCGCATCCGAGAGCAGACCCAGCATACGCACGGCATCCTCCCTGCTCTTGGGCTTGCCGAGAATCTCTCCGCCCGCAATCACAACCGTATCGGCCGTAATGAGCACATCACCCTCCCTCAAAGCATCCGCCCACGCATCGCTCTTGAGCCTCGAAAGGTACTCTGCGACCTCCTCCAATGGCATATCCGCGGGAAAGCACTCCTCGGCCTCCCTACCCTCGGCAATCTCGAAGGTCAAGCCACACCCCTTCAACAGCTCCCTGCGACGGGGCGACTTGCTCGCCAGCAACAGTCTATAATCTTTGAGTCTATCTTTCAGCAACATAGCTATTTAATGTCAAAATTCAGCAACTCCACGCCCTCCAGCGACGCCCTCAGCACATCGCCCTTCTTCACGGTGCCCACACCTGCGGGAGTACCCGTAAAGATGTAGTCGCCCATACGCAAAGTCATATAGCGCGAAATATTGCTAATAATCCTATCCACCGAGAAAATCATCTCCTTGGGACGGCCCACCTGACGCAACTCGCCATTGAGAGTCATCTCAAACTCCAGCTCATCCACCCTCTTGCCAAGCTCCGAGAGCGACAAGAATTGGGGCGAAATGGCTGCCGAGCGGTCGAAACCCTTGGCCTTCTCCCACGGCAAACCTGCCGCCATAGCCTTGCGCTGAAGGTCACGGGCTGTGAAGTCGATGCCGAGGCCCACCTCATCGTAGTAGCGATGGGCAAACCTCTCCTCGATGCACTTACCCACCCTATTAATTTTCACCACCAGTTCGGTTTCATAATCCACCTGCTCCGAGAAGGAGGGGACAAAGAAGGGGTCGTTGTTCCTCAACAGCGCCGTATCGGGCTTAATGAAGTATATGGGCTCCTCGGAGGGGGCGCCATTGTCGAACTCCTTGATGTGGTCGGCGTAGTTTCTTCCTATGCAGATAATTTTCATCTCTTTATCTCTCCTCTTTAAGCAATTCCACCATACGGGCTGCGAACCTATCCGAAGCGCCAGCACCACCCACAATCTCCTGCAGGTCGGCATAGTCCTCCATCATTTTCTGGTGTTTTCCACCTCCTGCCACAATAGCCTGCAACTCCTCGGAGGCCTTGGCTACGGTCATATCGTGCTGAATAAGCTCCCTTACGACCTCGCGGTTCATAATAATATTGACCAGCGAGATGAAGCCAATCTTCACAAAGGCGCGAGCCACTCGATAGGAGAACTCGTCCATTCGATAGCACACCACCTCGGGCGTACCGATAAGGGCCGTCTCTAGCGTAGCCGTACCCGAGCACACTACCGCTGCGGCGGAGTATTTCAAAAGTTCGTATGTCCTGTCCTTCACAAATTTAACCTCACTACCTTCAAGGAATCCTTCATAGAGTTTTCCATCCAGCCACGACACCCCCGCAACCACAAATTGCCACTCGGGATGTACCTTCGAGAGGGCCACCATAAAGGCCAAATTCTTCTTAATCTCATTCTTTCTTGAGCCCGCCAAGAGAGCCACAATGGGGCGTCCATCGAGTCCGTTTTCGCGACAGAACTCCTCCCTCTCGGGCACACTCTCCAGCCTCTGGGCAATGGAGTCCATAATGGGGTTACCCTCATAAATTGCCTCAATGCCTCGCTGGCGGAAATACTCCATCTCAAAGGGAAAGATGATGAAGAGTCGATCGACCCACTTGCGAATCATCTCCACCCTGCGCTCCTTCCACGCCCACACTTTGGGCGAGATGTAGTAGAAGGTGCGGATGCCCTTCGAGTGGGCATACCTGGCCATCTTGAAGTTAAAGCCGGGGTAGTCAATCAAGATGAGCACATCGGGGGCAAAATTATCCACATCCCTCTTGCACTCATCCAACTGCGAGAAGATGGTACGAAGGTGCTTCAGCACATCCGCAACCCCGAAAAACGAGGTCTGCTTATAGTGCTTGGCAAGCCCCTCAGCACCCCCAACCTCGGCCATACGGTCGCCACCCCAGAAGCGGAATTGTGCCTCGGGGTCGGCCTTCAGTATGCCCTTCATAAGGTTGGCGCCGTGGAGGTCACCACTCGCCTCTCCTGCAATAAGATAGTATCTCATTCCTAAACTATTTCTCCAACAAATCGGGCCTCAAAAGTTTGGTCCTCTCATAGGCCTGTTCCTCTCTCCAAGCCTCAATCTTTGCAAAGTTGCCACTCATAAGCACCTCGGGCACCTTCCAGCCATTGAACTCCGCAGGGCGAGTGTAGATTGGGGGCGCCAGAAGGTTGTCCTGAAACGAGTCCGTCAGGGCCGACTCCTCGTCGCCAATAGCACCCGGCAGCAGACGCACCACACTATCGGCAATGATGGCCGCCGCAAGCTCACCACCCGTCAGCACATAATCACCAACGGAAATCTCTCTTGTAATAATGTGCTCGCGGATGCGGTGATCGATACCCTTATAGTGGCCACAGAGAATGATGATATTCTCCAGAGTCGAAAGTCGGTTGGCCTCCTGCTGATTGTAGGTCACACCATCGGGCGAGGTGAAGATAATCTCGTCGTAGTGGCGCTCACTCTTTAGTTTCTCAATAAGTCTATATACGGGCTCAACCATCATGACCATACCCGCCTCACCGCCAAATGGATAGTCATCCACCTGACCGTGCTTATAGGGGGTGTGGTCGCGGATATTATGCACCACAATCTCTGCAAGTCCCTTCTCCTGCGCACGACGCAAAATCGACTCATTCAGAGGCGAGGTCAGCAGGTCGGGAACAACTGTAAGTATATCAATTCTCATTACTCCTCGTAGGGTTTATTGAATCCTCCCTCAAGCACTTCGCCAATGAAAGGATTGGTATTAACTTCCTGTGCAATAGTCGTTTCGCCACCGTGACCAGGGCACACTCTCACATCGCCGCCAAGGGGCAACACGCGCTCAATAATGCTCCTCATAAGCTCATCGTAGTCGCCACCGGGCAAGTCGCTACGGCCAATGCTACCGGCAAAGAGCGTATCGCCCGAGAGCAAAATGCCACCATCGGCAACAAACAGACACACGCCACCTTTGGAGTGTCCGGGGGTGTGCACCACCTCCGCCACGCACTCTCCAAACTTCAAAGAGGACTGCTCGGACAGGTCAATCTCCGCCTCAAGTGCGGGAATCGA
>JAZQZA010000016.1:0-5592 GCA_045633765.1 Tidjanibacter sp.
TAAAACAAAGAAAAATAAAAAAATTTGCAGGGCAAAATATTTTTCGTAAATTTGTAGAAGGTAACCCAAAACCACGACAATGAAACAGACCACCTATTTGGAGACAAAACCTCGTTATGAGATTCTCGACGGACTGCGTGGCGTGGCGGCCCTGATGGTCGTCGTCTTCCACCTGATGGAGACCTATGCACCAAGTCCTGCACAGCAAATCATCAACCACGGCTATCTGGGCGTGGACTTCTTCTTTGCCCTCTCGGGCTTCGTCATCGGCTATGCCTACAACGACCGTTGGAGCAAGATGACCCTCGGCGGCTTCTTCAAGCGTCGCCTTGTGAGGCTCCACCCGATGCTCCTGGCTGGCTCACTTATGGGCCTTATGCTCTACTTCCTGAGCGAGTCGCCCGTCTTCTCGGCCATCGGCAATGTGGAGGGTTGGAAGATTGGCGTGGCGTTCCTGCTGACCTGCTTTATGATCCCCTGCGGCAACAGACTCGATGTGAGGGGCTGGGGCGAGATGAACCCCTTCAACGGTCCGCAGTGGACCCTCACCTATGAGTATGTGGGCAACATCCTCTATGCGCTCCTCTTCCGTCATCTGCCCAACGCCATTCTGGCGCTGCTGATTGCGGCGAGTGCATTCTGCACCCTCGACCTCTGCCTCAACCTCAATCTCTTCGGACTCCTCACCTCGGCACGCGACGCCCAGATGTACACCGTCATTGGCGGCTGGTCGTTGGCACCCGAGCAAATCTACATCGGCTTCACCCGACTCCTCTACCCCTTCCTTGCGGGCCTTATGATTTCGCGTCTGGGCAAGAGTATCAAGGTGAAGAACGGTTTTCTGTGGTGCTCGCTCCTCATCGTGGCCATTCTGGCCATCCCCTGCGTGGGTGGCGCGGGCAGCATCCTCAACGGCTTCTACAATGCCGCTGCCATCCTCGTACTCTTCCCCTTGGTTGTGATGATGGGCGCAGGCAGTCAGATTGGCAGCCAGAGGGGCAAGAAGGTATGCTCCTTCCTGGGTGAGATTTCATACCCTCTCTACATCACCCACTACCCCATTATGTATCTCCAGATGTCTTGGGCGTGGGGCCACCCCGAAGCACCCACCTATGCACACATCATCGTGTCGGTGAGCTGCTTTATGCTCGCCGTCGGTGCCGCCTACGCATTCTCGAGGCTCTACGACATCCCCGTGCGCGAGTGGCTCACCGAGCATTGGCTCAAGCGCAGCAAACGATAAACAAAACGACGCCCTCGGAGCTGTTCCGAGGGCGTCGTTTTGTTGTGTAGTACAAGGAGTGGCGACTACTTACCTGCCACGAAGACGAGCTTCAGTTCACCATTGGAGAGCAGGAAAAGTTTGTTGTCCTCGATGGTGTAGCTATCCACGGTGCCGAGTGCCGAGAGGAAGGCCATCTCCATAGCCTCATTGGGGCACATACGCTTGGTAGTAAAGGGGTTAAGGAGTGTCAGCTGGCCCGAAACAGCACCGCTCTTGGCAGCCTCCTCGTTGGGCACAATCTGATACTGACCGCCCAGCGAATTGCAACCCGCATAGCCACCAAAGGTGCCATCCTCGGCGAAGGTCAGGCTGGGAACTCTTTCACCCACGGGGAGAGTTGCGCTTACATTCTCACCTGCCATCTGCTCCAACACCCAAGCGGTGGTGGTGAAAGATTTGTTGTTTTTGGCTGCGTTGCGGCAGGAGCAACAAGCGCCCATAGTGGTTGCGACCATCAATACAAGGGCTACAATCTGCGACTTTTTCATAGCGATACTTTTTTGTTAATTATGTTTTCGTGAAATTTGTTTCTCAACTTGCAAAGATATAAATTTGCACCAAGATTTGGCAAACATATAACCATATTAATAAAAATAAAAAAACGCAATCCTATGAAACGCATTATCTGTTCGCCCGAGGCTCCCGCAGCCGTAGGTCCCTATTCGCAGGCTATTGAGGCTAATGGTGCTCTCTATGCATCGGGCCAGCTCCCCCTCATCCCCGCAACCGGCGAGATGCCCGAGGGCATTGAGGCTCAGACCCGCCAGTCGCTCGACAACCTCGGCGCAATCCTCAAAGAGGCCGGCTACTCGTTCAACGATGTTGTGAAGACCACCGTGCTGTTGCAGCACATCTCGGACTTCGGCGCAATGAATGCCGTATATGCCGAGTACTTCACCGGCGACAAGCCCGCACGCATCTGCTATGAGGTTGCGGCTCTTCCCAAAGGCGCACTCGTGGAGATCGACTGTGTAGCAGCAAAATAGGCCTCCGACTGGTGGCATTCAGCCATCGGCTATCGGCTAAAACCTCGCGGAATCCGCGAGGTTTTTTTGTGCCCCGAGCTAAAAATACTCATACTTTGGTATTGTCGTACCCCAAAAAACGGAGTACTTTTGCACCGCAATTTCCAAGTTAATTACAATAAATTAAGTATATAGCAAACGATGAAAAAAATTTTCCTTCTTGTTGTTGTCACCCTCTCGACTCTCCTTGCGTGGGCCGATGAGCCCCCCGCAGCCGTTCGCCCACAGACACCCACCGACGCCCACCTTTTTGGCCACGTTGTGGATGCCAACAGCGGCGAACACCTCTCCTATGTGACCATCTCCATTAAGGATACTCCCTATGGCACTGTGACCGACGCCACAGGCCACTTCCTCTTCCGCAACCTGCGCCCCGGCAAATATACGGTGGTTGTGGAGATGGTGGGCTACCAGAGCCAGAGCAAGCAGGTGACCATCGTTGCGGGCAAGACCACCGAGCTCGAGTTCTCCATCAGGCACTCACCTTTGATGCTCGACCAGATTGTCGTGTCGAGTAGCCGTAGCGAGCGACTCAAGCAGGAGGCACCCTCGCTGGTGAGCGTCATCTCCTCGGAGGTCTTCAGCCGTGCGGCCTCGCAGGCCCTCACGGGAGGCCTCGTATTTCAGCCCGGCGTGAGGGTTGAGAACACCTGTCAGAACTGCGGTTTCCCACAGGTGAGAATCAACGGTCTGGATGGCAAGTACTCACAGATTCTGGTCGATTCCCACCCCCTCTTCTCCTCCCTTACGGGCGTCTATGGTCTGGAGCAGATTCCCGCCAATATGATTGAGCGCGTGGAGGTTATGCGCGGAGGCGGCTCGGCACTCTACGGCTCGAGCGCCATCGGTGGCACCATCAATGTCATCACCAAGGAGCCCAAGGTTAGTATGGGCGAGATGTCCCACACCACCACCTCTATCGGTATGACCGGCGCCTTCGAGAACGCCACAACGCTCAACGCTTCGCTCGTGTCGGCAAGCCGCAAGGCAGCCATCAGCGTCTTCGCCCAGAGCCGCACAGGCGACGGCTACGACCACGATGGCGACGGCTTCACCGAGATTCTCACCACCTCCTCCGAGGCACTCGGTATGAGGAGCTACTTCCGCACCGGCCCCTACTCGCGCATCACCGCACAGTATCACCGCATTAAGGACTACCGTCGTGGCGGCGACAACCTCCACCTCCCCCAGCACGAGGCTATGGTCTGCGAGCAGGCCGACCACACCATCGATGGCGGTAGTGTAACCTTCGACTGGAGCAACCCCTCCTATACCAACCGTTTCAACATCTACGGCTCCTTCCAAAGCACCGCGCGCAGCAGCTACTACGGAGCCTACAAGGACCCCAATGCCTATGGTCGCACCGACGACCTCACAGCAGCCTCGGGTGTGCAGTACATCCACGCCTTTGACCACCTCTTCTTCCTGCCTGCCGAGCTGACCGTGGGCGCCGAGTGGAGCCACAACAACCTCCACGACACCTCCCTCGGCTACGGCATCGACACCAAGCAGAAGGTGAACATCTTCGGCGCCTACTTCCAGAACGAGTGGAAGAACGAGCAGTTCTCGATTCTGCTTGGCGGTCGTCTGGACAAGCACAACCTTGTGGAGGCGCCCATCTTCTCGCCCCGTCTGAACTTCCGCTACAACCCCGACGAGCATTGGAGCCTTCGTTTGAGCTACGCAGGTGGCTACCGTGCGCCCCAGGCCTACGACGAGGACCTCCACATTGCCATCGTTGGTGGCGAGCGCACACGCATCATCCTCGCCGACGACCTCAAGGAGGAGCGTTCGACCTCCCTGAGCGCCTCGGTAGAGTACACCGAGTCGTTCGACAATATGGCCGTGAACATTGTGGGTGAGGTGTTCCACACCACCCTCAACGATGTCTTTGCCCTGCGTGAGATTGGCCACGACCAAGACGGAGTAGCCATTCAGGAGCGCTACAACGGTTCGGGCGCCACCGTCCGCGGACTCAACATTGAGGGTCGCGCAATGTTCCGCCACGGCATTGAGCTTCAGGGAGGCATCACCCTTCAGCGCAGCCGCTACGCCGAGGCCGAGCAGTGGAGCGAGACAGCCCCCAGCGAGATTCGTATGTTCCGCACCCCCGATAGCTACGGCTACTTCACCCTCTCCACCAAGCCCCTCAAACAACTCTCGCTGGATGTGACGGGTACCTACACGGGCTCTATGCTCGTTCAGCACTATGCCGGCTTCATCGCCGAGGATGTGGCCTTCCAGACCCCCTCGTTCTTCGATGCGGGCGTGCGTCTGGGCTACACCCTGCAGCTCTACACCGACACCACTCTGGAGCTCTTCGGCGGTATGAAAAATATCTTCAACTCCTATCAGCGTGATTTCGACCAGGGTGCCGACAGGGATTCGGGCTATGTCTATGGTCCTCTGCAACCCCGCAGCGCCTACTTCGGTGCAAAGATTAGTTTCTAACAGCGCCGACACATAACAACGCCCCCACCCCATAGGCGTTGGCCACAAACAAAAGTGGAATGAAGTTTGCAATCCTCTTGCATCACTCATTCCACTTTTTTTATTATGAAAAAATTACTATTTCTCCTTGTTGCCATCTGTGGCACAACACTCTCTGCAAAGTCGCAGGGCATCACCCCCGCCATCACTCTCACCACCGAGGGACTCTGGAACTCCACAACGGGAGTTGCCAACTGGGTGAACCTACTCAATGTGGACTACACCATTGGTCTTTGGCGAGATGGCTCCCTCGATCTGGACCTGCTGGCCGTTGCCAACCTGCGTATGGAGCAGGGCAAGGGCGGCGTGGCCGACAATCTCCACATCTTCTCCGCCATTGAGGACTCCCCCTCCACCCTCGCACTGATGACCTTCGGCGTGGGCCAGAAATTCCTCAACGACCATCTTTACCTCTTTGCCGGCATCCGCAATCTGGGCAAGGACTACTTCACCACCCCGTGGAACTCCATCTTCACAGCCTCAATGAACGGACTCTTTCCCTCCATTGCCACAACCTTTGCGGTGGCCGACGCACCCAATGCGGCTATGGCTCTCCACGCCGAGTGGCACCCCTCAAAGGGTTGGTACACAAAGTTATCGTTGTATGATGGTGTCGCCTCCCAAAGATGGGACGAACTATTCAGACTGAACATCCGCCGCGACGGAGTGTTTGCCATCGGCGAGGTGGGATTCTCGGGTGGCGGCAAGGGGCTGTGGGGCAACTACAACATCGGTGCCTCCTATGGTTACGCACCCACGGTGGCAGAACTTATGGAGGGCGGACACAGCAAG
>JAZQZA010000017.1:0-6951 GCA_045633765.1 Tidjanibacter sp.
CAATGTCCTCTGTGGTGCTCTTTGAGGTGGGGTAGAGACCTATATAAATATAGGTGCGACTATCGCTGCGTGTCTCGCGGTAGAGGGGAGTGGCGTTGTGGAATACGCTGGTCGAGTTGGGAAGATTGGTGTATCCCGCAACCTCAATGGAGTAAACCTCACCCTCGGCGGGAACCTCCATCTTGGGCAGTGAATTGATGGGCACATAGACCCTCTTTTTGTCAAACACCAGAGCCTTATACGATGCCTTGGCATAGTTGGGGGTTTTGAGCTTTGCAAAGAGTGTGTAGGAGGTGTTGTAGTTGGCGAGTGTCTCCTTCAGGGGGGCGGCGCTATCGCAACCGAGCAACTCGGCCACCTCGATTTCGAGCTCAATGGTGCTACGCAAACGGTAGGGGTACATTGCTATATCGATGTTGCTACATCTATTTTTCATCTGTCCTACGTGTTTGCTATCCACGCTCTGAATTATGTTTCTATACTTCTCCCTAATGTGGTTTGCGCCAACCGACTCGGCAATGGAGATGTAGGTTTCTAACTTCTCTTTGAAGAGCGCCTCGCTGCGAGTTGCCACCTCTCTCGCAAGCGAATCCATAGTGCCTACAGCCTCGTAGTAGCTATTGTAGCTCGCTGTTGCTGCGGCAAGGTTTGTGGCTGCATTGTAGGCCAACAGGGCATCGGAAGCCTTTTTGTAGGCCTCTTTGTAATGCTCAATCAGAAGGCTAATCTCGCCCTCGGTGAGTGCGTTTGCGCTCAATGCGGCAGAGAAACGATTAAGAGGGGTGGGCTGCTGAGAATCCTCAGAAGCGGCAGGGGTAATGGCCTCACTCTCAGCCTCTACGCTTGCAGTCTGTTCTGCTGCGGGGGTAATCTTCTCCACGCTCTCCACAGCTACGGAATCCACCGCAGGTGGTGGCGTTTGCTGCTCCTCAGCCTCCGCTTTGCTTGCCTCCTGCTGCTCCTTTTGGATGCGCTCCTGCTCTTGGGCCGCAATGGTCGTCAAGGCATTGTCGATGGCCTCGCTCTGTTTGAGCAGCTCATAGACAACCTTGTCAAGTGAGTCGCAAGGGTTTGCCTCATAGGCCGCTTTGGCCGCCGTTATCTGTTTGGAAACAAGCTCTTTGCGGCGTTCGAGTTGTTTGGTTTGTCGCTCGGCAAATGTGCCCAAGGTGCTCTGCGCCGAACCCTCCAGCGCAAAGAGCATAACTGCAAGCAGTATGATAGTTCTCCTTAAATCCACCATTTCATTGTAAAGAAGTGAAGTAATCCGAATATCTCAAGACGCCCCAGAAGCATCTGTAGCGTGCTGAAAAGCTTAACCATAACGGGCATCTCCGAAAAGTTACACAGAGAGCCCACCTCGCCAAATCCGGGACCGATGTTACCCATAGAGGCTACCGACGCGGTGAAACTCGTGAGTGTGTCGAGGCCACAAGCAGCGTTGAATATGGTGCCCAGAAGTATGATGAAGGCATAGATGACAATGTAGAGAATAGCAAAGTTTACAACGCTGGGACTCTGCACGATACCATCGTTCTTGATGTGGATGATGGCGCCTGGGTGTTGCTGTTGGCGTAGTTGTGCTTTGATAACCTTGCCTGCCATAAGAATACGGTCACTCTTCAGACCACCGGCCGTTGAGCCCGCCATACCGCCCTGTACGGACATATAGACCAGAATGCAGATACACAGTGCCGGCCAAATGTTCGTGTCGGCTGTGGCAAATCCCGTGGAGGTGACTATCGAAACACCCTGAAAAATGCCGTGTCGCAGCGACTCTCCGAGTGAGGCGTAGTTGCCGTTATGCCAAAGGCTATAGCTCAACATCAAGCACATAAGTAGGGTGGTGGCAAGGAAAAATTTGCTGCCCTCGGTGCGGAAAATGTTGTTGCGACGCCCCATAAAAGTTGCGTATGTGATTCCCAAGTGGATGCTACTCAGTAACATAAAGAATATGGTGATACCCTCAATCCACACGCTATTATAGTGGCCAATGCTGGCGTTCTTGGTGCTGAAACCACCCGTTGCAACGGTACTGAAGGCGTGGCAGGTCGCGTCAAAGAGGTCCATACCCGCAAGCCTCAAGGCCACCAAGTTGGCGATTGTCATTGCCAGATAGACTCCCAGGAGTATCTTTATGATTGTGGCCGAGGAGTAGCGGTAGTTGTCGCGGGCCATAGAGGAAATCTCCAAGTTTGAAACGGTCATACGGCTGCGACCAACCATAGGCATAATCACCAAGGCAAACATCACAACGCCCACACCACCAATCCAATGGGTTATTGAGCGCCAGAAGAGGAGCCCTTTGGGGAGAGCCTCGATGTCGTTGAGAATCGAAGCGCCCGTTGCTGTGAAGCCCGAAACGCTTTCAAACCAAGCATTTATGATGCTAAACTCGCCACCCCAGAGCAGGAATGGGAATGTGCCCACGACGCACGAAGTGAGCCAAGCTCCAATCACAATCGCGTAGCTCTCCTTTGAGGATAGGCTGCTACTCTTGCCCACAAAAATCAGCGGAAAACCACCCAGCAGTGAGGTGAATATGAATGATAACAACAGGGGGGCAAAGCCACTGTCGATACCATTGTAATAGGATATGAGGGCAGAAAGCAGCATAAATGCCGACTCAAAGAGCAGCACCATACCGATATACCTGAAAACAACTTGCAATCTCATATCTTCTTTTGCGTTGAGTGGGTGGGTTATTACTGTTTCTTATTGTGGTTTATGAGCTCCGCGATGTTGTCGTTGAGAAGCGAAAGCTCGCTCTTCTCCTCAATTTTCACCAGATAGGGCACTTTGTTTTTGGCGTAGTTGTCGAGCGCGCGCGAAATCTTACGCACGGGCTTGGTGTAATAGGTGTCAATAAAGTAGTAGAAGAGTGCCAGGATGAGGATGGTAATCAGCAGAGTTAAAACGCTGGGCGTAATGGTCTTATATATGTTATCCTCAAGTGTTGATACGTGTTCAGCCACAGCGCTCTCCTGTGGTGTGGTCATATACTTTTTGATGGCGTCGTCGAGGGCGTAGTAGCCTTCAACATAGGTGTTCATAAACCACTCTCGATTCTCCTCAATGCTACTCTCGGAGGAGTGGAGCTCGACAATGTTCAGGTATTTTTTGTTGGCACTCTGAATGTTACCCAGCTCACGGTTGCCGACATTGTGCTTCATCGCGTTAGAGAGTACCTTGCTGAACTCCTCGGAACCCTTGCTGAACTCGGCAGAGGTGGTGCCGTTGCCGAGAATAATCATATTCAACACAGCTCTGTTTTGCTTTTGGAGGGCATTGAGCATTTGGGTTGCATATTCGGTGTGCTGCACGCCCTCATCGATAACGCGGTCGGCACGCGAGCCGAGGCGCTTGATTTCAAAAATGTTGATGGCGATGGCGCAAATCAGCAAGATGGAAACGGCAATAAAGCCGACGGATATTTTTTTGCGAATGGTATTCATTGCTTTTCTGGAGGTTTAGGTATCCACAAAGGTACGATTTTATTTGATTTTTTCGCCAATCATCTCGCACATATTATTCACCGAAGAGAGTTTTACTCTCTCTGTGCAATTTATGAGCTCTCGGTCGAAGGGCATTTTGACCTTGATGTAGTTCTCCGTGAAGCCCATCATCCAGCCTGCCTTGGGGGAGCTTTCCCAGAGCACATTGGCCTCCGTGCCAACATATTTATCGTAGAACTCCCTATGGAGGCGGCTGCTCAACTCCTCAAGTCGTGCGGCACGGGTCGTCTTGACGGAGTCCTGCACTTTGTTTTTCATCGTGGCAGCGGGGGTGTTGGCGCGTGCCGAGAAGGGGAAAATGTGAAGGAAGGCGGGCTTGAGCTGCTCCAAAAAGTCGTAGGTCTGCTGAAACTCCTCGTCGGTCTCGCCCGGGAATCCGACAATGACATCTATGCCGATGAAGCTCTCCGGCATAGCCTTCCTTACGGCGTCAATGCGTGAGGCAAACATTGCCGTATTGTAGCGACGACGCATCTCCTTTAGCACTCTGTCACAGCCACTTTGGACGGGTATGTGAAAGTGGGGCTGGAACTTGGGAGAAGAGGCGCAAATGTTGATAATTTCGTCGGTCAGAAGGTTGGGCTCAATGGACGAAATGCGGTAGCGCTCGATGCCCTCAACCTTGTCGAGTGAGCGCAGCAGGTCTGCAAAACTCTCACCTGTAGTGCGGCCAAAATCACCCGTATTAACTCCCGTTATGACAATCTCCTTGTGTCCCTCGGCGGCTATGGCTTCGGCCTCTTTGACCAGCTCGGCGATGGGCATATTGCGGCTTGCACCACGGGCATTGTGAATGGTACAATAGCTGCAACAGTAGTCACATCCATCCTGCACCTTGAGGAATGCGCGGGTACGGTCGCTCGATGAGAAGGCAGCAAAGAAGCGGGTGAGCTCCTCGGTTGTGCAGCTGGTGACCTCTTGGTGGGAGCCTTTGGTGCCAAACTCAACCACGGTGCGGTACATATCCCCCTTGTCGTTGTTGGAAAGGACGATGTCGACACCCTCAATGGCGGCAATCTCCTGGGGTTTTAGTTGTGCGTAACAGCCTGTAACTGCAATGATTGCATCGGGATTGAGTTTGTGAATACGGCGTACAATGTTGCGACACTTCTTGTCGGCGTGCTCTGTGACGGAACAGCTGTTTATGATGCACACATCGGCCTCCTCGATTACCTCGGTGCGAGTGTGTCCCCCTTGGGCAAATTCGCGAGCGAGAGTGGAGGATTCCGAAAAGTTGAGTTTGCAACCCAATGTATAGAAGAAAACTCTCATTTTATCTCTATGATGGTCCTTTATTTTGGCGCGAAAATAGAAATTTTTTCGCGACTTTTTGGTATCTTTGTCCGCTTTTATGAAAAATAGGTAGCAAGCAATGGATTTTATTACCGCCATAACGACTTACGACTTCCTGCGAAACGCACTCCTGACGGCTATACTGTCGGGCGTGGCGTGCGGCATTGTGGGTACCTATGTTGTGTCGCGTCGTATGGTGTTTCTCTGTGGCGGTATTACCCACGCCTCCTTTGGAGGAATTGGTATTGCCTATCACTTTGGGCTCAATCCCATTGGTGGCGCAATGCTCTTTGCGCTGCTGTCGGGAGTGGGAGTGGAGTGGGCCTCTCGGAGAGAGAAAATGAGGGAGGATTCGGCCATTGGAATCGTGTGGAGTTTGGGAATGGCCCTAGGCCTTTTGTTCATCTTCATTACGCCCGGATATGCCCCCAATCTGATGACCTTTTTGTTTGGCGATGTACTAACCGTAAGTATCGGAACTATAGTGGCTTTGGCGGTGCTTGTTGTAGTGTTACTTGCAGTGATGTTGCTATTCGGAAGGCAGATTGTCTATGCTGCTTTTGACCGCGAATTTGCCAAGAGTCAAGGGGTTAATTCCGACGCTATTTTGACGCTTATGACCATGCTCACTTCGGCAGCCATCGTGCTCTCGATTAGGAGTGTGGGAATTGTGCTTTTGCTCTCCCTGCTGACCATTCCGCCCGTCATCGCCTCCTGCTTCTCGAAATCCTATTTCCGCATTTCGTTTTGGGCGAGTTTGATTGCAGTTTTGGGCAATATTGCCGGGTTGTATGCAGCCTACAAAGTGGAGTTGCCCGTTGGTGTGTGCACAATAATTTTGCTCGCAATAGCGCTTTTTATCGTAAAACTGCTAACTTTGCCCTCTGTAAGAGGGCGAAGGCCTGAAAAGAACATACCACAGGAGAGATAATGAAGACTATACATAAATTTACACTCAAGGAATTTCTGGGCCCAATGGTGCTCTCGTTTTTCATCGTGATGTTTATCCTCATGATGAACTTCGTGTGGCGCTATATTGACGAACTCGTGGGCAAGGGCTTGAGTTTTGATGTCATAATTGAGCTATTGTTCTATGCTACAGCCAATATGATGCCCCTCGGAATCCCATTGGCAACGCTTTTTGCGGGTATTATGACGATGGGAAATCTGGGTGAGCACAACGAATTGCTGGCTATGAAGTCGGCCGGAATGTCGCTGCCGAGGATTCTCTCGCCCCTGATGGTTGTGGTGGGTATTGTTGCGGTGGCAAGTTTCTTTGTGGTGAACAACCTGGTGCCATACTCCAATAGAAAAATGATGGCCATCCTCTACGATATCAAGCAGCAGAAGGAGAATATGGAGTTCAAGGACGGAATCTTCTTCAACGGCATTGATAATATGAATATCCGAGTGGGCCACCAAGATCCAGAGACTCACCTGCTTACGGATGTTTTGATTTACGATACCCGCGAGCGAAACGGCAATATGACAACGACCATTGCCGACTCGGGATATATCTATATGTCGGACGACAAGAAGTTCCTTATGATTAAGCTCTTCAATGGAGAGACTTTTGAGACGACTCGAAATTATAAGTGGAGCACGGAGAACTCTGTGCGTCATCAGGTGTTTGCGGTGCAGAATGGTGCGCTGGCGATTGATGGCTTCGACTTTTCGCGTACGGATATGAATCTCTTTAGCAATCACCAGACGAAGAATATCTCTGAACTTCAGGTGGATATCGACTCATTGCGCCACGAGTCCGACCGCGGCTCGGCACGCTCCTACGAGCCTCTTTTGAAGTCCTATCTGCTGGTTAATGACCAGTCGGCCTTCGGCTTGTTCGATACTGTGAAGATTGATTATTCCTATAAGGTGGCGAGTGATGTTATGAAGGCCATCGATACGCTGCCGCTGGATAAGAAGACAGCAATTATCTCCAGGGCTACGAGTCAGGCACGCCAGTCGCGCAGCTCGCTTAATAGGAATGAGGATACGGCCAAGGACTCACTGAATAAGCTCTATCGTTCACAGGTTGAGTGGCATAGAAAGGTGGCGCTACCTGTGTCAATCATTATTTTCTTCCTTATCGGCGCCCCCCTCGGAGCCATTATTCGAAAGGGTGGTCTGGCAATGCCGGTTG
>JAZQZA010000018.1:0-2728 GCA_045633765.1 Tidjanibacter sp.
ACTCATCGCATCTCAAAAAAATAGGCTCGCGGTTGCGAGCCTATTTTTTTGAGGTGCGAAGCGGAATCGAACCGCTGTAGAAGGTTTTGCAGACCTTTGCCTAGCCACTCGGCCATCGCACCAAATATTTATTCCTCAACAACTTAACCCCCAAACCGCCCCTTGGGGCCCACTTGAAGCAGTTGCTTTCGGAGCACAAAAGTAAGAATTTTATCTCAAACTCCAAATTTTTTGTGTAAATTTACCTCACAGAATTAAACTTTAGCGATGACCATCTACGACCTTGCCCTCTCATTCACCCCCGCATTGGGGAACAAAGGGGTTGCCCACCTCATCGACATCTTCCGTGATGCCGAGGGGGTATTTCGCGCCTCGGAGAGCGATCTTCGTGGGTTGGCAGGCATACAAAACACCAAGCTCCTCGCCGACATCCGTGCCCAAGTGGGTATGCGTGCAGCCGAGCGCGAGATGGAGTACTGCGAGCGCAACCACATCTACGCCATAGCAGCCACCGACAAGGTCTATCCGCCCCTTCTGGCCGAGTGTGCCGACCGCCCCCACATTCTCTATGCGCAGGGCTCCCTCACACCTCTCGCGGCACCAACGGTGGCCTTTGTCGGAACGCGTGGCATATCGACCTACGGACAGGTCATCGGGCGCAAGCTGGTCGAGCAGCTCCACTCCCTCAAGGGGGATGTGTGCATTGCCAGCGGCCTTGCCTTTGGCAACGACGAGAACGCCCACAAGGCGGCCCTTGAGGTGGGTGCCAAGACTGTGGCTGTCATTGCAAACGCCCTGCCCGAAGTCACCCCTGCGGGCAACCGCAACCTCGCCGACCGCATACTCTCCGACGGGGGCACAATCGTAACCGAAATATCCTCACAGCACAAAAACACAGGCCGTTTCTTCCCCTCACGAAACCGAATAATCGCAGCCCTCGCAAGTGGCACAGTGGTTGTCGAGTCGCCCTACGAGGGGGGCTCGCTCATAACGGCCGAATATGCGCTCGGCTATGGCCGAACGGTGATGGCAGTCCCCGGCAGGGCTTTCGATAAGAACTCCTACGGCTCCAACCTGCTCATCAAGCACAACAAGGCCGCAATGGTCTGCTCGGGTGGTGACATACTCTACGAGCTCGGCTGGGATGTGGTTGCCGAGGAGAACGAAACCTTCGCCCCCACCCTTCATCCCACCGAAACTCTCCACCTCCAGCCCGACGAGGAGCAACTCCTCAAGGCGATGACCACGGGTGAGGTTGTCGAGTATGAGGTTCTGGTTGGGCGCACCGGATTTGCCCCCGCACGAGTGGTGGCGCTGCTCACCTCGCTGGAGCTTTGTGACGCTGTGAGAATCCTTCCGGGCAGAAAGTGCGAAAGAATACTATAATGCAGAGAATGAGATTGATAGATACCCATACCCACATCTACGGCCCCGAGTTCGACGAGGACCAAATGGAGTGCTTCGAGCGCGCCCGAGAGGCGGGCGTTGAGGCCTTCATCTTCCCCGCCATCGACCAGGAGAGCTACGAGGCACAATTTGCGCTCACCCGCCAGAGGGAGGACTGCTACTCGCTGATGGGCCTCCACCCCACATCGGTCAATGACAACCCCCATTGGAGGGAAGATTTGGCAATGGTCGAGCGACTGCTGAAGGCCTGCAACGGAGGGGAAAGTTGCGCCCCCATAGGCTCCCCCGAGCGCCCCGTGGAGAGGTTCTGGGGTGTGGGCGAGGTCGGACTTGACTTCTACTGGAGCAGCGACTTTATGGCCGAGCAAGAGGAGGCCTTCCGCCGTCAGGTGGAGCTCTCGGTGGAGTTTAACCTACCTCTGGTTATACACACGCGTAGCGCGTGGGACCGTATGCTCACCATCCTCGAGGAGTACAAGGGCCGCGCAAGGGGCATCCTCCACGCCTTTGGCGAGAGTGCCGAGGTGTGGGAGCGCATCGAGCGACTCGGCGGATTCGTTGTGGGCATCGGGGGTGTTGTGACCTACAAAAAGAGCCCCCTGATGGAGAGCGTGCCGCAAATTCCGCTGGGGAGCATCGTTCTGGAGACCGACTCACCCTATCTTTCGCCCGTACCTTTTAGGGGGAAACGCAACGAACCCAAAAATTTGGTGTATATTTGTGAGCAGATTGCCCGCCTAAAGGGCTGCACCCCCGAAGAGGTGGCCCTCCAGACCACCCTCAACGCCCGCCGAGTGCTGGGCATTTAGAACAAAGGAAAAAACTAACAAAGACCACGATATGAAAAGCTCCGTACTACTAATCTACACCGGTGGCACTATCGGTATGCACACCGACCCCGAAAGTGGCGCACTTGTGCCCTTCGACTTCACCCACATCCACGAGGAGATACCCTCGCTGCGCCGCCAAGAGGTGGATATTGAGGTCTTGCCCTTTGAGCCCATCGACTCGTCGAACGCCTCGCCCGAACTGTGGGTAAGGCTCGCCGAAAACATCAGGGACAACTACGAGAAGTTCGATGGCTTCGTGGTGCTCCACGGCACCGACACAATGTCTTATAGCGCTAGTGCCCTGAGCTTTATGCTCCACAACCTCAATAAGCCTGTGGTTTTCACCGGCAGCCAGATACCCATCGGCGTACTGCGCACCGACGGCAGGGAGAATCTTGTTACGGCCATTGAGTTTGCCTCGGCCAAGGACGCCAAGGGACGAGCAAGGGTTCCGGGCGTGGGCCTCTATTTCCAGAACAGACTCTTCCGGG
>JAZQZA010000019.1:0-1723 GCA_045633765.1 Tidjanibacter sp.
GGATATACTTCAACTCGGCTCTATTTACAAACTTCGACGTTTGGGGCTTGTCGTACATATAGATCCAGAAGAACATCCAGACGAAGCCCATAGCACCGATGATGATAAAGGCCATCTCCCAACCGAACTTGTCGGCCAAGATGGGGATGGTCAGCGGGGCTGCCAATGCTCCTACCGATGAGCCGGCATTGAAGAACGAGGTGGATAGAGCTCTATCCTTCTTGGGGAAGTACTCGGCCGTGGTCTTGATCGAGGCAGGGAAGTTGCCACCCTCGCCTAGAGCGAGTATCGCTCGGCAGACAAGGAAGAGCCATACACTGACGGTCGCAACGCCCACGGCAGCCGCCGAGCCCGACTCGATGGCTCGCAGAGCCTCCATCGACTCCAGCCCCTCGATATTCATCGTGAGCCAACCGCAACCTGCGTGCATACAGGCTCCGAGCGACCACACGCCGATAGCCCACAAAAAGCCCCTCTTAGTGCCCATCCAATCGACAAAACGACCGGCCAGCAGACACGCAAAGGCGTAGAAGAGCGAGAAGAATCCCGCAATGGTGCCATAGTCGGAGTCGCTCCAGTGAAATTCAGGTGCGATGTAGTCCTTCCAAGTGAGCGAAAGCACTTGTCTATCAAGATAGTTTATGGTTGTGGCAACAAACAATAATGCGCAGATTGCCCATCGCCAAGATGTCATCTTCTCTTTGTTCATTCTCCCTAAATTTATCGGTTTTTAACCTCGGCCACACACTCCAACGCCTCCTTGCACTTGGCGGTAATGTAGCCCCAATCTCGGTTGGCGATGCGCTCTGCGGGGAAGAGATTAGATCCCATACCTACAGCAAATGCTCCCGCCTTAAACCAACTCGAAAGATTTTCGGCTGTCGGCTCGACACCTCCCGTGACCATAATTTTGCTCCACGGCATCGGTGCCATAAGACCCTTAACGAACTTCGGACCAAGAACATCTCCCGGGAATACCTTGCAGAGGTCGCAACCCGCCTCTTGAGCCAAGCCAACCTCCGTAATCGAGCCACAACCGGGTGTGTATGGAACAAGGCGGCGGTTACACACCTTGGCAACGTCAGCATTAAAGAGAGGGCCCACAACGAAGCAGGCTCCCATTTGGATATAGAGCGCAGCCGTTGGTGCATCCACCACCGAGCCCACGCCTATTGCCATATCGGGACACTCCTTTGCTGCAAACTTCACCACCTCGGCAAATACCTCGTGAGCGAAATCGCCTCGATTGGTAAACTCGAAAGTGCGAACACCACCCTCATAGCACGCCTTCAGGACCTGCTTCGCAACCTCTGCGTCGCTATTGTAGAACACAGGAACAACTCCCGTTGCCTGCATCTTGCTCAAAACCGCAATTTTGTCAAATCTTGCCATAATATCTAACTCTTATCTTTGTACTCTACCACTTGCATCGCCCCCACAAAGAGCCTCAACCTCTTCGGTCGATACCATATTGAAATCACCCAAAACGGTGTGCTTCAGGGCCGAAGCAGCAACGGCAAACTCCAATGCCTCGCCCTGCGTCGCCTTTGTGAGCAGACCGTGAATTATTCCGCCCGAGAAGCTGTCTCCGCCACCTACGCGGTCAATAATCGGATTGATATCGTAACGGCGTGATTCGTAGAACTCCTTGCCGTTGTAAATCATCGCCTTCCAGCCGTTGTGTGAAGCCGAGAACGACTCGCGCAGCGTTGAGATAACATAC
>JAZQZA010000020.1:0-12803 GCA_045633765.1 Tidjanibacter sp.
AACTCCTTGTAGGCTTTGATGTAGCCTGCGATTTTGTCGAAGCACTCCTCGCCACGCTCTTTGCCGCAGCAGAATTTGCCGTAGCGGGTGAGGCCCCACATAATGGGATCGAAGTCGAAGGCGATGCGAACAGCCTCTTTGTCGAAGCCTGCAGCCCACTCCATAACGGGCTCAACGATGGTGGTGTTGGAGGTGCAGATGTAGAATACGATCTCGTTCTTGGTGGGATCGATACCTGCGGTGAGAGCCTCTACGAAGGCCTTGTCCACCTCTTTGCAGATCTCGAAAGCAACGCTCTCTGCGCCGCAGTCGAGTGCGTGGAGTGCCTTTTTGTTAGCCTCTGCGGGGCACTCTACATAGATGGTCTGGAATACTTTCCACTTGTTGCAGTTCTTTACGCCGCGAACATAGGGGAACTCGCCTGCCGAAGCGCCGAGGAAATTGACAGCTGCCAGATCCTCTGCACGGTAGTAGGGGCGGACATTGAAGCCCTCTGCTGTGCGCCAAACCAGTTTTTTCTGGTAGTCGGCACCTTTGAGGTCAGTGTTGATGACAGCCTCCCAAGCCTCTGTCGAGACTGCGGGGAACTCGTCGAACAACCTTTCGTACTTGTTGTTTGCCATAACTTTTTTTGATGTGAGTTTATAGTTAGTTGATTGTATTGTTTGTGTTCAGTTTTGTGCTGTTTTTCCTCTCGTGTGCGCACGCATACGCTCACATACGCCCACATTAGTCCGCAAATATACAAATAAAAACTTAAGATGTTGCCTTTTTTGCAGAATGTTTTTGCACCACTTGGGCAAAATGTGTCTTGTGGTGCACAAAAAAACTGCCCGACATTGAGTTGTCGGGCAGTCGTTGAGTCGTTTGTGTTGTCTGCCCAGAGGGCAGATGGTAGCCGAAATTAGAACGAATAGCCGAAAGATGCACCCCAGAATTTCAATGCACTTTGACTAAAGGATGTGTCGTTGATGAAAATCATTGATGCGCCTACGGACCAATTCTGCCATTCTACTCCGGCAGATGATTTAAGGTAAAGGTCAAAAGTGTTGCTCATTTCTTGGATTCCTACCTTGCAATCCACAAAAGGAGCAATTGGCCAAGGTCCAATAGTAACTCTGTTGTGTATAAAGATGGGAATTATCCAAGAGCCATGTCTACCCGAAGTCACATAGCCAGTGCCGACACCTACGAATAGATGGTCATTAAGTTGCGTTCCATAGGATGCAAGTACTTCACAGCTAATAGGAGCTTTGCTCTCCACGAAAAGATAGTCTAAGGAGATGTTTGTTTTCCACTCGCTGCTTGAAAGAGTCTGTGCCTGGGTTAAACCAGCACAGAGCAGCAGGGATAGCAGCAATAATGCAGTCTTTTTCATCTTTGTGATGTTTTTGTTTGCATCTGGGCGCTGAAATGCAAGGTGAATAAAAATTGAAAAAGAAATGCAGCGCCTAAAATTACTCGTTAAGCAAAATGGAAAAATGCCTTTGAGAGGATAAAATAAGATATACTCCAGACACAAACTGTACCCCTAAGGGCGCAACAAGCGAAAGAAATGATTAGCTCACCTTGTCTTCAGAAAATGTATAATGCTATGTCACTTAAAAAATAACCTCGGGGAGCAAGCTCCCGCCACTTCGTATAGTTATTGTTTTAGTTTCCGCTCACAAGGTAAGAATTAATTTGATAATAAACAAAGGAATAATGGTTTTTTGCAGAATGTTTTATACTTTTGTAGACAACTAACCCCAATTTACGATGGCTCGTCTATTCTCCAAGCAAGAGATTCGTGGCTTGGCGCTACTGCTCCCGCTGCTCGCAGTGGGGGTGTGGATTGCCGTGGATGCGCTCACCTCTACGGGCGATTCCCACACCGCCGAGGGTGGGGGTGGGCAACCCCACGCCGCCGAGGGTATTGGCACTCTCGCATTGCGCCCCTTTGACCCCAACACGGTGACCTATGAGGAGTTGCGCGTGATGGGACTCGACAAGCGTGTGGCGCGCGGCATCGTCAAATACCGCGAGGCGGGTCGCACCTACGCCATACCCGAGGATGTGGCGGTGGTCTATGGTCTCAGCGACTCGCTCTACGCCCTGCTGAAGCCCCACATCGCCATCGGTGAGCAGTACAAGCTCAAGCCCCGAAACACCTCCTCCCCCTCCTCCCAAACCCCACCAAAGCGTAGGGCGGCGGCAAGGCGTTTCAAGCCCACACCCTTCGACCCCAACACCCTCACCGCCGAAGGTTTTTATGAGCTCGGCTGTTTTACCGCTCGTCAGGCACAAGCGTTGGTGGATTACCGTGAGCGTATGGGTGGTTTTCGTTCCGCCCTGGAGTTTCGCGACTGCTATCTCATAGATAGCGCACTCTGGGCCCAAATGGAGCCCTACATAACTTTGAGTGAGGTGGTTACAGCCCCGGCACCCAAGCCGCGTGAGAGGTGTTTTAAGCCCGCACCCTTCGACCCCAATACCCTCACCGCCGAAGGTTTCTATGAGCTCGGATGTTTTACCGCTCGTCAGGCCGAGGCGCTCGTTGAGTACCGCGACCGTCGTGGCGGCTTTCGCAGCGAGCTCGAGTGGAGAGATTGTTACCTCATCGACAGCGCCCTCTGGGAGCAGACAAAACCCTATCTCCGACTCTCGCCACTGCCCAAAAAACTCCTCGACCTCAACAGTGCCGACTCGCTCGCCCTTGTGGCTCTCGACGGCATCGGCCCCCGCACCGCACACGACATCCTCCTCTATCGCCAGAGGCTCGGAGGCTACTATTCGGTGGCTCAGTTGCTGGACCTCAAGGTGGTAACAAAAGAGAATTATGCACTCTTTTCGGAAGAATTTTGGTGTGATACTTGCAAAATTCGGAAAATTGATGTTAACTTTGCACCCCCAAAGGAGTTGGCGGAGCATCCGTACATAACAACCCCGAGGTTGAGAAAGATAATTTGGAAACGACAAACGAAAGGAGGCTGGAAAGGGCTGGAAGAGTTCAAAAGTGATGACATATTTGAAGATGAGGAGGTTGAAAAACTTGCCCCATACTTCCGGTTCGCCCCTGTCGTAATAGAGTAGTAACCAGATTTTTAGAGAGCCCAGAGGGAGGGCGCCGAGGGGAACAAAAGTTCCGCCAAAGCAGAGATCTCAACACACACAAAAAACGATTACAAAAAACTAAAAAAGTATACAATTATGATTATTATGCCTGTAAAAGAGGGCGAGAACATCGAGCGCGCCCTGAAGAAATTCAAACGCAAATATGAGCGCACCGGCGTTCTCAAAGAGCTCCGCGCACGCCAGTACTTCATCAAACCCAGCTGGGCAAAACGCGAGAAGATGCAGCACGCTGTTTATGTAGAGCAGCTGCACCGTATGGACGAGGAGTAGAAACGCATATAGCGAGCGACTGCTTCGTTATACAACAAAAATATGCTCTGGCATTTACGCTTAGTAATATGCCAGAGCATATTTTTTGGTCTAAAGTCAAAGGTCTAAAGTCTAACCGACCTAAGGCCTCAAGAACTAAAAGGGCAGAAAGGGCAGAAAGGGAGAAAAGGCTCCCAATTATTCCCCCTCTAAGTTAGAGGGGGTGCTGCGAAGCAGCGGGGGCGTGTGTTGCAAAGCCTACAATCTTGCTTACTGACAACTTTCCCCCTCTCCGCTTGACTCAACAAAAAACCTCACGAGCCAACGCTCGTGAGGTTTTCTATTATAAGGTATGCGCCGACCTTTATCGGTAGAGGAAGCGTTTGATGGACTTCTTGGGGGTCTTCTCAAACTCGGTGGCGCGGAGCTCGATGGAGGCAACCTTCTCATAGGAGGCAACCAGCGTGTTGAGCTCCTTGAGGGTCTCGTTCATAAGCTCGGGCAGCTGTGCCTGTGAGTGGCCTGCAGCGTCGAGCTGCTCGAAGTCGGGCACCACCAGGGCCACAAGTTTGCCATCCCTCTCAACGATAAGGCTCTCAAGCACATAGGCAAGGTTGTTGAGTTTTGCCTCAATCTCCTCGGGATAGACATTCTGGCCGCCGCTCATCAGAATCATAGTCTTGCTTCTGCCGCGCAGGAAGATGTTGTGGTCGGCATCGACGGTACCCATATCGCCCGTGTGGAGCCAGCCCTCCTCATCGATAGCCTGAGCCGTAGCCTCGGGATTCTTGTAGTATCCCTTCATAACCTGCTCGCCGCGGATGAGAATCTCGCCGGGGATGTTTGCGGGGTCGGGTGAGAGCACACGACACTCACAGAAGTCGGTGAGGATGCGACCTGCCGAGGTGGGGATGTAGCCATCGGTGTAGAGTCGGTGGCTGATAAGAGGACCACACTCGGTCATACCGTAGCCCACAGTGATGGGGAATTTGATGCGGTGGAGGAACTCCTCAACTTCTGCGTTGAGTGCCGCACCACCCACAATGAACTCATAGAACTCACCACCGAGGGTTGCCACAAGTTTCTTGCGAATCTGGGCATATACCACATTGTCAATCAGAGGAATGGACAAGGCTGTCTTCATAAGACCACTGCCGATAATGGGAAAAATCTGCTTCTTGACAACCTTCTCGATAATCATAGGCACCGAGCAGATGACATTGGGACGCACCTCGGCCATAGCCTCAATCAAGATTTTGGGCGAGGGAATCCTACCCAGCAGTGTCACGTGGGTACCTGCACCCAGCGAGCAGAGCATATCGATTGCTGCACCAAAGGCGTGGGCCAGGGGGAGGAAGCACAGCACGCGCGAACCGCGGAAGTGGTACTTCTTGGGTAGCACATACATAAGCTGTGCGGTGAGGTTGTTGATGGTGAGCATCACACCCTTCGAGAAGCCGGTGGAGCCGCTTGTGTAGCTCAACAAGCAGACCTCGTCGATGGCCACCTCGGGGTAGCGGATGTCCTCGGCCGAGAAGCCACGGGGATAGCGTGTGCGGTAGTGTTTGACAATGTTTTTCTGGAAGGAGCCAACCTCATCGCCCTCGCGCTCGAAGATGCATCGGAAATCGGTGAGGGAGAATACGGCCTTGATGGCGGGAACTCTATCCTCGTCAATCACATCCCAGAAGGAGTCGCCCAGGAAGAGGATTTTCGACTCGGAGTGGTTGATGATGTGGTTGATGTCGTTGGGGTTGAAGTCCTGAAGGATGGGGACAATCACAGCGCCGTAGGTGATGGTGGCGATGTAGGTGATAACCCAGCGGGGGTTGTTGCGACCAATCAGGGCAATCTTATCGCCCTTCTGGATGCCGCACTGCTCAAAAAGCATATGGAGTTTGGCAATCTCCTTGGCCATTTCATAGTAGGAGAAGGTCTCCTTTTTGAAATAGTCCGTCAGTGCGGGGAGCTCTCGGTTGTCGCGGAAGCTCTGTTCGTAAATTTTAATCAGGTTCTCGTTTAGCATAAAATTATCTTTTATGTTAATTGTATTTGCCCACCCCCTTTGGAGGGTGTGCGGTTCTCTTGTTCTCTCTCTTTTCGGTCTTCCGACTTGGCGCTGCAAAGGTACGACTCCTGCAAATGACTGCCAAGTGGGGGGCTACTCTTTGGGTTGCTGTTTCTTACGCCCAAAGAGGTATGTTTTGTTCTCGGTGCCCTGCAACAGACGGCCAATGTTGGTGCGGTGGGTGTAGAACAAAAGGAGCGAAATGAAGCCGAAGAAGGCCATCAATATTGGGCTGCTGTCGCCACACAATGCCGCATAGAACGGGAGCAGCAGACCGCCCACCATTGAGCCCACCGATACATAGTGCGAGAAGGCCACAATCACAACAAAGGTTGCCAGCGCAAGAAGTATGCCCCCAACGGAAAATGCAAACATTGCGCCCACGAGTGTCGCCACGCCTTTACCTCCGCGGAAGCCCGCAAAAATGGGGTACATATGGCCCACAACGGCCAGAAGACAGAGCGATATTTTTGTGTAGAGCCATAGCTGGGAATCAGCCTCATAGCCACACAGACCCACGAGCGATACGGCTGCATAGCCCTTGAGCATATCAATCACAAAGACGGGGAGCGCAGCCTTGGCACCCAGCACACGCAGTACATTTGTGGTGCCGGCATTGCCGCTGCCCTGGGTGCGTACATCCACCCCATAGAAAATCTTGCCAATCCATACGGCGCTGGGAATCGAGCCCAGCAGGTAGGCACCAATGTGTGCCGCAATAAACAGTATCCAATTCATAATTTAATCTCTCCAATAATCACCCCTTTGCTATCCGTTGGATAGCACGCATCGGGGTACTAATCAAACAAAGATACAAAGTTTTTTTCAATCTCCCAAATCGCACCCCTTGCACCCCCGTTTTGGCCTTGTTTGCTACGATGCCCAAACTCCCCATTAGGCTCCTCGGTGGAGATTATTGATGACCTTTTGAACACTCTTTTGGGGAGCAATGTCGAAGGCTTGGAGGTGGAAAATCAAACAAAAATGTGTGGAGAGTGTGATGGATTTTAACAAAAGTGCTATATTTGTGGATTATTGCACACCCGCAACCCCTTTGGGGTGAATTTTTGGGCCGAAATCACACATTTTGTGAGATATTTCCCCGTAGGGTGGGCGGATTAAACGCGCACTGTATAATAACTAACTATAAAACTACAAATTTTTTATGAGCGCAAAAATTAAATTTAAGGCCTTCAATGCGAAGGAATTTTTCACCCTCAAGAATCTGCTATCTTGGCTGGTGGTAACCATTGGCGTAGTGGTTATGTCGGCAGGTTTTGCCCTCTTCACGAACCCCTATAAGATTATCCCCGGCGGTGTCTATGGTTTGGGCCGTGTGCTCCACGACATCTTCCCCTCCATCCCCACCGGTACCTTCGGCTTTATGTTCGATATTCCGTTGATGATTATCGGCCTTTTGGTGTTTGGTGGCAGTTTTGGTGCCAAAACCATCTATGCGGCGCTCATCTCGCCCCTGATTATGAACGGTCTGACGAGCCTTGTTGGCGAGGGCCCCTATGCAGTGGCCGACTACGCTGCCGAGGGTAAGATTTACCAGGGCTCGCAGTGGATTACCGAGCACTTCAACTTCGCCGAGGACCCCCTGATGGCCTCCATCTTTGGTGGTCTGCTGATTGGTGCGGGTGTGGGTATCATCATTCGTGGTGGCGCCACCTCGGGCGGTACGGACATCGTGTCAATGATTATCAGCAAGTTCTGTAAGATGAAGTTCTCGACCGCAATGGTTATGGTTGAGTCCACCATTGTAGTTATCGGTATGTTGCAGTTCCGCGATTGGCAGCTGCCCCTCTACTCGCTCATCAGCATCTACATTAGCAGTAAGGCTGTGGACTTTGTGCTGGATGGTGCAACCTACGAGAAACTTCTGTTTGTCATCTCCGAGAAGAACGACGAAATCAAACAGTACATCCTTCACGAGTTGGGCCGCGGTGGCACCTACATCAAGTCGAGCGGTATGTACACCGACAAGGATAGGGATATGCTCTTCCTTGTTGTGAGCCGCAAGGAGATTGCAGCCGTTAAGAGCAAACTCCACGAGATTGACGAAAACTCGTTTGTGGTTGTGGTTGATGCCCACGAGACCTACGGCGATGGTTTCAAGAAGTTCGATGTGAACGAGAACACCAACGCATAAAAAAATAGTGAGGCGCAACCCAAAAGGTTGCGCCTCGTGTTTTGTAGGTCATCGGGAGAGTTTCCCCTCCCTTTGGGCCACATAGTTTAATGGCCAAAAAAAGAATAATTCTCTCCCCCGAAGGGTGATTATTCGGGGGAATTGGGTATTTTTGTGCCGCGAAATAGAAATAAACAAAATACTGCTATATGAAAATTGCACGAGCCACAACGGGTGGCGGACGAAAACTCTACATCGAAACCTACGGTTGCCAGATGAATGTTGGCGACAGCGAGATTATCCTCTCCATTATGCAGGCCGAGGGTTACATCTTCACCCGCAATATTGAGGAGGCCGACATTATCCTTGTGAACACCTGCTCCATCCGCGACAACGCCGAGCAGCGCATCTGGGGAAGGCTCAAGGAGTTCCAGCGCTACAAGAGGGCCAAAGGCTCGCTTGTTATCGGCATTGTGGGCTGTATGGCCGAGAGGCTCAAGGAGCAACTTTTGGAGCGTGAGCCCATTGTGGATATTGTTGCCGGCCCCGACTCCTACCGCGATATGCCCAAGTTGGTGGATGCTGTTACGGCAGGTGGCAAGGGTGTCAATGTGCAACTCTCGCAGGAGGAGACCTATGGCGATATTCGCCCCGTGAGGTTCGATTCGAATGGTGTGAGTGCCTTTGTGAGCATTATGCGCGGATGTATCAATATGTGCGCCTACTGCGTGGTGCCCTACACCCGAGGCATTGAGCGCAGTCGTGACCCCCAGACGATCATCCGCGAGCTCCACGACATCTACGATGCGGGCTACCGTGAGGTGACGCTCCTTGGTCAGAATGTGAACTCCTACCGCTGGAAGAACGAGCAGGGTGAGGTGGTTGTGGACTTCCCCCGCCTTATGGAGATGGCTGCCGATGTGGCCCCCGACCTGCGTGTGAGGTTTGCTACTTCCCATCCCAAGGACTTGAGCGACAGACTTATTGAGGTTATGGCCTCGCGCCACAATATCTGCAAGGCTATCCACCTGCCCGCACAGAGTGGTAGCAGCCGTATGTTGCAGATTATGAACCGCAAATATACCCGTGAGTGGTATCTCGGAAGGATTGCTGCCATTCGTAATGCTATGCCCGATTGTGCCATCACTACGGACCTTATTGCCGGCTTCTGCACCGAGACTCTCGAGGACCACGCCGAGACCTTGTCGCTTATGAGGGAGGTGGGCTACCAGAGCGCCTTTATGTTCAAGTTCTCGATGAGGCCCGGCACCTACGCCTTCCGCCATATGACCGACGATGTGAGCGAGGAGGAGAAGACACGCCGCCTGACCGAGATTATCAACCTTCAGAATGAGCTCTCGATTGAGGGTAACCGCAAGGATGTGGGCAAGACCTTTGAGGTGCTCGTTGAGGGGCGCTCCAAGCGTAGTGACAAGCAGCTCTGTGGTCGCACGAGCCAGAATAAGATGGTGATTTTCGATGCCGCCGAGGGACTTGGTGCGGGCGACTATGTTATGGTGAAGATTAACGACTGCTCTTCGGCCACCCTCTTTGGCGAGTTGGTGAAATAGAAATCGGTAGTTGGATATATGAAAAAAGTGCGCCTTTTTGGGGCGCACTTTTTTGTTGTTTTTAGTTGCCTGCCAACATCGCAATTGCTCTGTTGAGGTTCTCGGGTGTGGGGTCCTTGAGGAGCACCCTCTTCTGACTATCAAGCAGATAGATTGTTGGTATTGCCTTGAGGTCGTAGAGCTCTTGTGAGTTTATAATGGAGCCTTTGTCGTAGGCCGAAATCCACCACGAAGGGTTCTCGGAAAGGCGTCGGCGCCACTCGCCAACCTCCTTGTCGGGGTAGATGGCAAGCACCTTCAACACCCCCATCTGGTGGAGAAACTCGAGGTCGCCGGAGGCCATTATCGCCTCCTTTGTGCGCAGACACTCGCTGCATCCGGGGTTGTAGAAATAGAGTAGGGTGTAGTCGGCCTTGAGGTCGTAGAGCGTGCCTTGGCGTCCGTTGGGCAGGGTGTAGGCAAAGTTGGCTGCGGGGGTGCCAATCTGATTGCGACATACAACCTTCAGAAGATTGTGGTAGCGCACCTTTGACTCCTCGTCAAGAGGGCTTTGGTTGCTTATGGCGTGGCGCATAATTGGCTCCCAGAGGAGGTCGTTGCGAAGGGGCGACGAAGGGTCGTAGAGCATCACCTCGGCCATCTCTATCTGGCACCAGTAGCCATCCTCCGAGGCGGCTGCAAGACTCATCATCTCCTCCACGGCCTCGATGGCGACGGGTACGGGCACAGTTTTGAGCACCTCAAGAAACTCCATAAACCCCTGCTCGGTTACCTCGGTGGAGTATTGGTGGATGTTGGAGAAGTTGTATTTGTCCCAAAAGTGGAGAGCAAGCCACCTGTTTTCCTCGTCGGGCGAGGTGAAAATTTGCGGTATGGAGATGTATGGGAAAGAGGCCGAGGTTTGTGCCTCGAGCCTCGCAGTTGCTCCGAAAAAGAGAATCAAAAGTGTAAAAAGCGCTTTTTTCATAGATAAAAGTTGTAAAACACAACGACAAAGTTACCCAAATAATTGTGTTATTCAAAAAACAATGGTAACTTTGCAGAATTAATGCTCCATCCTATGGATGGATGGGCGGCAGGAGAAGAACAAGACAACAAACACAAATATTAACTTTTAAACCTAACAAACAAATTATGAGTGGAAGTATTTTTACCTCTTCAATCGGCAAGAAGATGTTTATGAGCATCTCTGGCTGCGTACTCGTTCTGTTCCTCACATTCCATATGTGTATGAACTTGGCATTGGTTTTCGCCGATAGCGCCTACAATGCTATCTGCGGTTTCCTCGGTGCAAATTGGTATGCAGTTGCTGCAACTGTGTTGCTGGCTGTGGTTGTGCTGCTGCACTTCGCGCTTGCAATCGTTCTCACTATCCAGAACCGCAAGGCTCGCGGCTCTATTCGCTACCGCGCAAACGCTCACGAGAAAGGTGTTGAGTGGTCGTCGAAGAATATGCTCGTTTTGGGCTTTGTTGTTATCATCGGTCTTGTTCTCCACCTTGCACACTTCTGGTACAATATGATGTGGACCGAGCTTATGGGCGAGCACACCGTTGTTCTTGCAGAGGGCGTTACTGCTGCTCCCACCGAGGGCGCTGCTATTGTTCGCTACTACTTCTCGCAGTGGCCCTATGCACTCCTCTACCTCGTATGGTTTGGTGGCATCTGGATGCACCTCACCCACGGTGTTTGGAGTATGATGCACTCGATTGGTCTGAACAGCAAAGTTTGGTTCAATCGTATGAAATGCATTTCGTGGATTGTTGCAACCCTCATCTGCGGTGGCTTTGCACTCTGCACCATCATCCTCTTCTTGCAGGGTAACGGCATCCTTCCTTACCCCCTCTTCGGTGGCGCTGAGGTAGCTCACGCTTGCGAGGCTGCTTGCGAGGCTGCCTGCGAGGCCGCTTGTGCTGCAACTAACACCCCTCTTTAATCTGAAACTAAAAATACTTAAGGCGATATGATTAAACTTGATTCCAAAATTCCAGCTGGCCCTATCGAAGGCAAGTGGACAAAACATAAAGGCGACATCAAAGTTGTTAGCCCCGCTAATAAGCGTAAATTGGATGTTATTGTAATCGGTACCGGTCTTGGTGGTGGCGCTGCTGCTGCTTCGCTTGGTGAGCTTGGTTACAATGTTAAGGTGTTCTGCATCAGCGACTCGCCCCGTAGGGCTCACTCGATTGCAGCACAGGGCGGTATCAATGCTGCAAAGAACTATCAGAACGATAACGACTCGGTTTATCGTCTGTTCTACGATACCATCAAGGGTGGTGACTACCGTGCAAGGGAGGCCAATGTTTACCGCCTTGCAGAGGTTTCGAACCTCATTATCGACCAGTGCGTAGCACAGGGCGTACCTTTCGCTCGTGAGTACGGCGGTCTTTTGGCCAACCGTTCGTTCGGTGGCGCACAGGTTTCGCGTACCTTCTATGCTCGTGGCCAGACCGGTCAGCAGCTCCTCCTCGGTGCCTACGCAGCTCTGAACCGTCAGATTGCTGCCAAGACCGTTAAGAGCTACCCCCGCCACGAGATTCTGGACATCGTTCTCATCGATGGCAAAGCAAGAGGTGTGATTGCTCGTAACCTTGTAACCGGTGAGCTCGAGCGCCACGGCGCACACGCAGTTGTTATGGCAACCGGTGGCTACGGTAATGTGTTCTTCCTCTCGACCAACGCTATGAACTCCAATGGTTCGGTTGCTTGGCAGGCATTCAAGAAGGGTGCAGCTTTTGCTAACCCCTGCTTCACCCAGATTCACCCCACCTGTATCCCCGTACACGGCACCCAGCAGAGCAAACTTACCCTTATGAGTGAGTCGCTCCGTAACGATGGCCGTATCTGGGTTCCCAAGAACCTCTCCGATGTTAAGGCCCTGCGCGCAGGTATCAAACAGCCTTCGGATATCGCCGAGGAGGATAGGGATTACTACTTGGAGCGCAGGTATCCCGCATTCGGTAACCTCGTTCCCCGTGATGTGGCTTCGCGTGCTGCCAAGGAGCGTTGCGATGCAGGCTTCGGCGTAAACGAGACCGGCCTTGCCGTATATCTCGACTTCAAGACTGCCATCAACCGCCTCGGTATCGACAAGATCCGCGAGCGCTACGGCAACCTCTTCCAGATGTACGAGAAGATCACCGCAGTGAACCCCTACGAGCAGCCTATGCAGATTTACCCCGCAGTTCACTACACTATGGGTGGTACTTGGGTGGACTACAACCTCATGACTACCGTTCCTGGTTTGTACTCGATTGGTGAGGCTAACTTCTCGGATCACGGTGCTAACCGTCTTGGTGCTTCGGCTCTTATGCAGGGCTTGGCAGACGGTTACTACGTACTGCCCTACACCATCGGCGATTACCTCACGAAAGAGATTCAGTCGCCCAAGGTAGACACCAACGACCCCGCATTCGAGGAGGCAGAGAACGCTATCCGTGCGAAGATCGAGAAACTCTACGCTATCAAGGGTACCCAGACTCCCGATGAGTTGCACAAGAAACTCGGTTGCGGCATCATGTGGGAGAAGGTTGGTATGGCTCGTACCAAAGAGTCTTTGGAGCAGGCTATCGTTGAGATTCAGGCTCTCCGCAAGGAGTTCTGGAGCGACCTCAAACTTGCAGGTACTCCCGACGAGCTCAACCCCGAGTTGGAGAAAGCTCTCCGCT
>JAZQZA010000021.1:0-15975 GCA_045633765.1 Tidjanibacter sp.
TGCAACCCGTGCCGTGGGTATTGGGCGTATACACGCGCGCCGAGGGCAGTTCGGTGATGGTGTCCTGCTCGGCATTATAGAAGATGTCTACAAGCCTATCTTCGGTCAGGTGGCCCGCTTTGAGCAGCACCGACACAGTGCCCCCCTGCGAGAGCTGTCGAGCCACCTCGGCGAGTTGGTCGTTGGCGGTAATCTTCACTCCCGCAAGTATCTCGGCCTCGGGGATGTTGGGCGTAATAACCCTTGCTCGTGGAATCAGCACCCTGCGCAGGGTGTCGATAGCGCTCTCCTCGATAAGCCTGTGGCCCGAGGTCGATACCATCACGGGGTCGAGCACCACATTGCGGATGTTGTACTTTTGAAGCACATCGGCAACCACCTCAACCACCTCGGCCGAGTGGAGCATACCAATCTTTACGGCATCGGTGCCAATGTCGCTCAGCACCGCATCTATCTGCCCACGCAGAATATCGAGCGGAATGGGGTGTACGGCCTCCACCCCGAGGGTATTTTGTACGGTTACGGCTGTGATGGCCGAGGTGGCAAAACAGCCGAGGGCCGAGATGGCCTTAATGTCGGCCTGAATGCCTGCGCCACCGCCCGAATCGCTACCTGCGATGGTCAAAACTCTGTTGTATTTCATAGTGCTTAAAAGTGTTTGTATCCCGATTTGTTAAACTCCGTTTTTTTGCCCCCTTCGAGCCACACGATGCCGCTCCCTGCTGTTATGCGGCCTATGGGATAGAGGGGCACGCCTACAAGTTGTGGCAGCTCCGAGGTGCCCACCAGCAGCAGTTCGTAGTCTTCGCCTGCCGAGGCTGCCAGATGGCTTGCATTCCACCCCTTTGCGGCAGCCACCGTGCGCATCTGGGGCGAGATGGGCAGAGAGTCCAGGTCGACCTCGGCACCCACGCCCGAGGCGCGGAGTATGTGGCCCAGGTCGGAGGCAATGCCGTCGGAGATGTCCATCATTGCGTGGGCCTCGCCCGAAGTGCGAATGGCCACACCCTCGGCCACACGGGGTGTAGGGCGATAGTGTCGGTCGATAAGGGCCTCCACCTCGGCCGTGCGCTCTATGCCCTCCAAGATAGCCTTCAAACCTGCGCCCGAATCGCCCAGAGGGCCCGTGACGTAGATTGTGTCGCCCACTTGTGCGCCACTACGCAGCAGCGCTCGGCCACGCTCGCAACGCCCCACGACGGCCACATTTACGGCCACATCGCGGAGCGACGAGGTGGTGTCGCCACCCAGCAGAGCCACGCCATAGCGCTCGCTAATTGCTCGGTAGCCCTCCAAGAAACGCTCCACCCACTCGCCCTGCGCATCCTTGGGCAGAGCAATGGAGAGGAACGTAGCCACGGGCTCGCCACCCATAGCGGCAATGTCGCTAATGTTCACGGCAGCAGCCTTGTGGCCCACCGCTTCGGGCTCTGCGTCGCTACGCAGAAAGTGCACCCCCTCGATGACCATATCGGTCGAGATGAGCAGGTCGCTCTCGCCTGCGGGCACAATGGCGCAGTCGTCGCCAATGCCCACCATTCCCTCGGCGGGCCGCGCAAAGGTGGCTCGTATGTGGTCTATAAGTCCGAATTCTCCGTTTGCCATACGCTTTGGTTGTTACTTGTTGGTTGTTACTTTGGGGCTTTACTCTTGGTCGCCATAGTAGCCCCAATTCCAGAAGGCCCACTCATACTCGGCGGCGATGAGGAAGGCCTCGTCCATCTCGGCCCTCACCTCGGGGGTTGCCTCGGCGGCTATGCGGTCGCAAAACTCCAAAATCAACTTTGTGCCCTCGGTGAAGTCCTCCGAGGCGTAGGTTGCCCCCCACTCGCTATAGGGGTTGGGATTGGGGTTGCGATGGGCGTAGATGTAGAGCCCCACCTCGTTGTAGATCCACATACAAGGGAGCATTGCTGCCATTGCGTGGGCGAGCGAGCCGCTGTTGATGTGGTGGCGTGTGTGTGCCATATAGCCCGCCGTAACCTCGGAGGGCTCAACGGCAGTGTCGATGCCGAAACGCTCAATGAGCAGTTGGTGCATAGCGCCCTCGGCCTCCATACCCTCCTTGGCGAAGGCGCGGAACATCTCGCGCATCCTCTCGTCGGGCATCATCTCGGCCATCAGGAACATCTCCTCGCCGTAGTTTTTGATGTATATCTCGTCCTGTGCAATGTAGTTCACAAAGCGCTCGGTTTTAAGGGTGCCCTCTGCGAGCTCCTTGATGAATGGGTGGGCAATGATGCGCTCATAAATGGGGAGCGACTTCTGCCATATCTCTTGGGTCCAAGTCATAGTTATTTAGTGTTTTGAGTTACTATCTCTTTGAGCATTTCGGCGGCCTTGCGGGGTGAGGGTGCCGAGCAGATGGCCGACACCACAGCTACACCATCCGTACCCGCCTGCATAACCTCTGCGATGGTCGAGGAGTTCATTCCGCCGATGGCCACCGTTGGGTGCACAGAGAGCTCTACGGCCCTTGTTAGTCCCTCAAGGCCGAAAGGCTCGGCGGTGTCGCTCTTGGTGGGGGTGCCATAGACGGGCGAGATGCCAACATAATCGACATCCAGCGTGTTGGCTACTTCCAAGTCGTGGAAGTTCTCCACCGAGAGGCCGATGATTTTGTCGGGGCCCAGGAGTCGGCGAGCATCCTCGTAGGCCATATCGCTCTGACCGATATGGACACCATCGGCATCCACCGCCAGCGCCACATCCACCCTGTCGTTTATGATGAGTGGAATACGGAGTGGCGAGAGTAGCCCCTTGAGCCTCTTGGCAAGGGCCACAAACTCCCCTGTGGGGCACTCCTTCTCGCGGAGCTGCACCATTGTCACCCCTCCGGCCACAGCCTCGCTCACCACCTCCTCGATGGGTCTGCCGAGTGATAGTGGACGGTCGGTGACAAGATAGAGTTTCAGTGCGTTTTTCATACCATTTCGGGTGTTAGGTTGTAGAGTTCGTCGAGGAAGTTCATCTGCATAGAGCCCGAGCCCTTGGAGTAGGCTGCTGCCCTCTCGCCCGCAAGGCTCATAAGGGCCATTGCGCTTGTGGCGGCCACCAAAGCGTCGCTCTCCACCGCGAGGAAGGCTCCCACGAGTGCTGTCGAGGTGCAACCCATACCCGTCACGGAGGTCATAATCGGGTCGCCGCCCTCGACGGTGTGGGTGGTTGTGCCGTCGGTTATGTAGTCCACCTCGCCCGAGATGACCACCACCGAGCCTGTACTCCTGGCGAGGCTCTTGGCTGCCGTGAGTGCATCGTGGCTCGAGGCGCTACTGTCGACACCCTTACTCTTGGTGTTGGCATCCACAAGGGCCATAATCTCACTGCCGTTACCACGAATTACTGTTGGCTTGCACTCCTCGATGAGGCGCAGAGCGGTGGCGGTGCGCTGCGAGGTGGCTCCCGCACCTACGGGGTCGAGAACGATGGGGGTGCCACGCCTCAAGGCGGCCACACCTGCGGCCCTCATACCCTCAATCCACTCTCCGTCGAGTGTACCTATGTTAATAACAAGCGCACCCGCAATGGCGGTCATCTCCTCCATCTCGTCCCTCCAATGGGCCATAACGGGAGAGGCACCAATGGCAAGCAGGGCGTTGGCCGAGTTGTTCATTGCCACATAGTTGGTAATGTTGTGTACCAGCGGGCTGTTGGCTCGCACAGCTTTGAGGGCTGCTCGGAAGCTCTCGTCTAAAATCGTGGTTTTCATAATCTTATGTGTTTTGGTTTGAATAAAAAAATCCGCATTCCCTTGTTTTGACAACTCAAAAGGAATACGGCAACACATTTAATTATTTCCCTGGCGCTTGTTGGTCGTATGCTCCTCTTTCGGGCAAATACTCCATAAAGGCCGTTGCTCGTTTCCCTGCGCTGTCATTATACATATCAGGTTCCAAGGGTATAATCTCAGCCGACCTTTGTGTGCAGAGAGCCCCATTTGGCTCCTGCTCCAGAGGTGCGGCACCCCTAACAGCACGACAAAGATACATATAAAATTCAAAATGCAAAATTCAAAATTCAAAATTGTTGGGAGGGGGTGGGCCGGTGGCACCAAATTTGCTCCCAATGAGGCTGTGCAGATGCACACACCGTTTCATAAATCTATCAATGTATTAATCACCAACAAAATCTACAACTTATGGCAGCAATCGTAAGACGAAATCAGGGATGGATGCCCTCGCTTTTTGGCGACCTCCTGCCCGCCGAGTGGCTCGACAAAGGCGCAGGTGTCACCCCCGCAATCAATGTCAAGGAGACCAAGAAAGAGTACAAAGTGGAGGTGGCAGCACCCGGTATGACCAAGGAGGATTTCTCGGTACATCTCAACGACCAGAACGACCTTGTGGTGTGCCTCGAACACCACAGCGAAAACCACGAGGAGGACAAGGAGAGCCACTATTTGCGTCGCGAGTTCTCCTACTCGAAGTTCCAGCAGACAATGTTGCTGCCCGACGATGTGGACCGCGCAAAAATCGAGGCCCACGTCGACAAGGGTATCCTCTGCATCCATCTGCCCAAAAGGCCCGAGGCGGAGCATAAGTCCGAGAGCCGAAAGATTGAGATTAAGTAGCCCCCCGCAACGCTCTTCGACAGAGAGAAAAAAGAGTAGTGGCCGACCAACAGACATTGTTGGCCGGCCACTACTATTGTTGCGTGTGGTCCGAGTGACTATTTGACCCTCAGGGTTTTGCCGACGCGCAGAGTGTCGGTCATCTCCATATTGTTGAGGTTGCAGAGCTCCTGGGCCGTAGTGCCGTGGGCACGAGCAATACCATAGAGGGTGTCGCCACCAACGATGGTGTGATATTCAGCCCCTGCCTCTGCCTCCGAGGTTTGTTCCTCCACTACTTTGGGCTCCTCTGCCTTGACCTCCTCAACTTTAGGCTCCTCTGCTTTGGGTTCCTCAACCTTGTCCTCACCAACTTCGACCACCTGGCCTTCTACCTCGATGGTCTCGGGAATGGGAGTTACAATCTCCTCAGCCTTGGGCTCCTCGGGAGTGGTTGTCTGTTCCGACTCCTCGTTATTGTAGGAGATGGGTGCGGTGGGGTCGAACTTATAGTCGGGGTTATTGTAGTCGGCCAGGTAGTCCCTCTGGAAGGCGCCCAACTGGCGACCATATTTCTCGAGGTTGGAGCCCGAATGCCAAGTGATGTAACCACCCGTGAGACCTGCGGCATAAAGACCGCGAATCTCACGCTCGACATTGGCAGCGTTGTAGGCGATGCCGTTGGGGTCCACGTGCTTCATCACATTGTAGGCCTGAATCCAGGTACGTACAACGGCGGGTGTGGGGGTTACCTTCTGACGGTCCTGTACGCGGAGACCCCACTGATAGAGAATCTGATAGGGGCTGTTCCAGGGTTTGGCAACGCCGTAGTAGCCACGCGAGAAGTGGTCGGGGTAGGGCATACCGCTAATCACATCGGCCACATTGCTAATTGCGGGCCAATACTGACCATAGGCGGTGGTGTAGCCGGGGTTGGCAGCCTCGCCGAAGACATCAATCGACACATAGGCACCCACCTTGTGAATCTCGTCGCAGGCATACTGCACAAAGCGCTGGATAGCCTGCACCTTGCTCTCGCCATAGCGGTTGTGGTAGTCCACAATGCTCTCCACGCTGTTCATCCTATCGGGGAAGCGCACATAGTCGAAGTTAATCTCATCGAAGCCGAGTTTCTCAACTGACTCCTTGGCCAGAGCCACATTGAACTCCCACACGCGGCGGTCGTAGGCGCTGGGCCAGAATGCTTTGTTGTGTTTGAAGGGCTGACCTGTGGCCTTCTCGGTGATGGCGCACGAGGGGTTGTCCTTCACGAAGTAGCTATCCTTGAAGCAGGTGATGCGGCCCACAACATAGTAGCCCTCCTCGTGCAGGCGGGTAACGGCGTTGCGATAGAGCGACTCGTTGTTGGGGGCGCGGTGGTAGTTGGTGGGCGAATACTGCTTCATCGCGTCGGCCTTCCAACCGGGTGTCTCGTTGTCCTTGATGTCGATTACGAAGGTGTTGATTTTACTCTTCTTGGCCAGGGCGATGTACTTCTCGATGTTGCGCAGAGTGCCGGCATTCAGGTAGAGCGAGTAGCACGCCTCGGGCATCTTGTTGTCCTCAAAGGAGGGTTTCTCTACGGGGTAGAAGTCGCAACCGATGGCCTTGCCGCCACCAAAGGAGTTCTTGATTGCTCCGTGGATGGGGTCGTAAATCTCGGCCATATAGTTTCTGGCGGCCTCCTCGGGGCTATCGACAAGGTATTTGCTGTAGGCCCAACCCTCGGTGCCCTTGTGGTTTACAAGGTAGGCGTCCACCGTACCGTCCTCGCGCAGATTGTTGTAGCCCACAATGGCCAGAGGGCTCTTCTTGTCGGCAAAGCCGGCAATGGCGGAGCTCTCAAGGTCCTTGGTGAGTGTCAGAGGGGTGCGCACCCAAAGGGTATCCTCCTTCACCACATCCTTATTGTCGGTTGTGAGGTTGGCAGCGAGGGTGTAGTAGTTCACCTCATCGATGACGGTCCTTACGAAGATGTGCTCCTCGATCTCTTCGGTGTCGTTGGGATAGACGGTGACCTCCATACCACGGGTGAGCTCGCCTGCGCGACGCATAACGTTGTCCTCACCGAGCGAAAAGAGCATTGCGGTAGGTTTGTTGGAGGCAATGAAACGCTGTTCGGGAGTGCTCTCCTCGGCGCAAGCCGACAGGAGGAGTCCCAGAGTGAGGGTTAGGAGTGTGCCCATAGCTAAAAGTTTTCTCATATCGAGTAATTTGTTTTGTTGTCGTGATTTAACCCACAAAAGTACACATTTTGTGCGAGAAACAATAGCCGCAGGGAGGTTTTTGGACAAGGGCCAAGAAAAAAGGCTTGACACTGAGTGCCAAGCCTTTTTTCTTGGGGAGAGAATCTACGATTAGTTCTGGAAGTAGACAATCGATGATACCTGCTCGCCTTTGCCATCCTTGGTGATAATCTTGAAGGTACGGCGAGCACCGCTATCGTTGGCCGAGAGTACAATCCTTACATAGATTGCTGCGCCACCGTCGCACCAAGGCTCAAGGGTAACGAAGCTCTCGGGGTTGGTGGTCAGGGGGTCAACACCAGGAATCTGTACATCCTCGTCGGTGATCTCGCCAAACGAGAAGGCCTGTGCCATAAGCTCGGCCATAAGCTCGCTGGAGGCCAGCTCTTTCAACTCATTACCGGGGGTGTAGGTTTTACCATTGATGTTGATGTTCTCGAA
The DNA here is from genome assembly GCA_045633765.1 of Tidjanibacter sp. GTDB lineage: Bacteria > Bacteroidota > Bacteroidia > Bacteroidales > Rikenellaceae > Tidjanibacter. The sequence continues at coordinate 7,237 of JAZQZA010000021.1, forward strand.
ACGGTACCAGTCACCAACAGTACCTGCGCCGGGGCCAAAGCCTGTGCCTTTGCTACCATCGGCAGCATTGTTGAAGATGGTATAGGAGAAGGAGACCTCGCCGGGGACGATGGGCTCGTCGTCGCCCTCGTCCTCGCCACCACCGGTGGTCACGCCCTCCTGACGGATGATGGTGCTCTTAACCCTCTGGCCATCCTTGTAGGTGTAACCCTCAAGCTCGGGCCAGGTACATACGATCTCGGCTGCACGAGGTGCACCGGTGTTCTCCTGGATGTCGGCAAGCCACCAGGTGTCGATAATCTTACCATCGCCATCCTTCTTGTACTCAACGGTCACCCAGTCGATCTCCTCGCCACGCACACCGCTGGTGAAGTCGTAGCACTTGAACTCGGCACTACCATAGAGCAACTGCTCGTTGCGGCTGTCACCGCCCCAGTCGGTTGCGGTTGCGCCATCGACATTGATTACCCAGTAGCTGAGGCCCCAATCCTGCTGTGCGGTAGCGTTGTGGGTGAACTCGGCACCAATGCCACCCCAGAACTCAATAACTTTCACACCGCTATTGGCGGGCTGGGTTACGAAGAACTGACGGAAGGCGCTCTTGGCACCACCCTCGAACTCATAGCCCTCGGGAGCGTTGTAGGTGCAGCAAACAAGTGCCCTACGCTCTGCGCCGGTGGTGTTCTCGGTTGCGGTTGCAAGAAGGTGGGTAGAGTTAAACTTGCCCTCGCCATCTTTGCTATACTCAACGGTGAGCCAATCAACAATGGGGGCAGCTGCGCCACCATCGCGGCACTCAATGACAACGCTGCCATAGAGCTCCTGCTCGTTGTTCTTGTTGTCACCCCAGCTCTCGGCATAGATACCGTTGACGGTGATTACGCAGTAGCCAAGGCTCAGTTTGTCTGCACCTGCGCCCGAAATTGTCTTGTCACCAATGCCGCCGTAGAAGCCGAGGGTCTTGGTAGTTGTGAAGCCCTGCTGGGTTACGGTCACGCTCTTGGTCTTGCAAGCCTCGGTTACGAGGTAGCCATCAACATCGGGGAAGGTTGCGGTCACGGTAGCCGAACGCTGCTCCTCGCTCTCGTTGGGCTGTACGGTCATAAACCAGTGGGTGTTGCCGTCGGTGCGGTAGGAGACGGTGAGCCAATCGGCCTCCAGACCGGTAGCGTTGTCGATGCACTCGAAGGCGACGCCGGTGTAGTAGTGGGCATTTGCTGCACCCTCTTTGTTTACCCAGTCGGCGCCGGTGTCACGGGTCTGTGCATACCAGTAGCCGCTATCCTTGTCGGTCACGCCCTCGTAGGAGATGAGCTGCGAGGCGGCATTCAGATCGCCAGTGTACTGCAACTCGCCCTTGATGGCCGAAAGTTCAACACGGCTGGTAGCCTTCTCAACATCGAGTTTCACATTTTTGAGGGTGTTGTTTGCAAACACTACGGGAGTGGTCGAAGCGTCGAAGGTGTAGATAGCCACATCGGTAGTGACAACATATTTGTAGCCGCCAATACTCAACGCGGGAACGGTCATATAGATACCCTTGCTCGAGGCTGCGTCGGTAGCGGAGAGGGCCATAGGAGCCTGAAGGGTAGTGGTAATGCTCTTCGAGGTTGCATCCCAGAAGATGGTGCACTCGTCAGAGAAGGTAGTACCTGCAGCATCTGCCCAATATTTGTAACCATTCTCCGAGTCGTAGTACTCTGCGAAGTTGTAGGCGATAGCTGCGCCGCCGCCTGCAAGGGCCTTGTCGCTCGAAATGAGCTCCACTTTCTTAACCTGCTCTGCGGCATAGGTGCCCTCTGCGGAGTAGATAAGGTAGCGCATAATGGTACCCACGATGTTCATATTGGCGGTGTACTCGCCCTCTGTTGCCACAACATCGGTCTGCTCACCAACAAGGCGGAGGTACTCTTTGTTCATAGCGCCGGCTGCTGCCTGGGTCTGGTTGGCGGTGTAGTTGAACTCAACTTTGCGTGCCGAGCAACCATCGTAGCCGGTGTTGGAGCCATAGGCGAGCCACAAGGTGCTACCTACGGGAATGGTGGTGTAGTTGAGGGTTGCGGTGTAGCCATCCTCGCTAACTGTTGCGCCTTTGATCTCTTTCTTATCGAAGCCAAAGTTGTCGGCCTCGTCGATATACCAAGCGGTCACCTGGTCGTTTGCCTCCCATTTGATGCTCTCGCCATCTACGAGGATTGCACGGGTGGCCTCGCCAAGCTGAGCCTTAACGGTGATGCCCTGAGTAGCATCGGGAGTGATGTTCTCCTCGGGCTCGTTTGTACAAGCAGTGAGTGCGGCTACGCCTGCCACCACTGCAAACATCATCTTAAAAATCTTTTTCATAAGTTTTTTTCTCTCTTTGTTTTAGTTTAACAGTGGTGTGGTTTAACCCCAAGTCTCATCCTCGGTTACGATGTAGTCGAAGTCGCCTTCGCCTCCCTTTTCGTACCATTGCTGAATGCTGACAGCGATGCCGTTCTCTACAGCAAGCTGCATCTCCGAAAGTTCTGGAGTCTGATAGTTTTTTTTGTTCATAAATCTGATTGTTTGGTTATTTGATATGTTATTTGGTCTTTCTCAAGCAGAACCAGTTGAAGTTTGCCCTGCCGCCTACGAGGCCCACACGCAGAATGTGGCGGCCCTTGGTGAGAGCGAAGCTCTCGGTGCGGTCGGTCTTCCAGGCGTCCTCCGAGCCGGTGGCCTCAAAGGTCTTGGTGGCAACCTTCTGACCGTCAATCTCGAAGGCAAAGGTGCCGTTGACAAGGTTGGCGTAGCGAGCCAGAAGCTCATAGTTGCCATCCTCCTCGACCTCGATACCATACTCAACCCACATAAAGGTTGCGAAGAAGTCGCACAGCACAACGGGGCCGTTCACATCGCTCGAAGCCTTAATGCCGGGGATGTTTTGCCACTCCTTACCCTCGCCCAGAGCCTCTGCATTGTTGGAACGGTAGTGGGCTGCGGGGAATGCCTCGCCTGTGGGGTAGTAGCAGTTCTTATCGAAGGTGGAGAAATAGACATACTCGGCGCCCAGAGGGGTGAGTTCGGGGTTCTTGGCGTTGGTGTTCAGCAGGCTGATGGCCTTCCAGCTACCCGAGCCGCGCACCATAAACCACGAATAGCCGCCAATCTTGTCGTCGCTCTCCATATAGTTGAGCACATCGGCCATAAAGCGCTTCTGGGTGGCCTCGTCGTTGGTAATACCGCTGCCTGCGTGGCAGAACTCGGTCATATAGATAGGCTTTTCGTACTTGTCGAAGAGGCGCACGAAGTTCTTGAGCGCCTCGGCCGAGGGCATATAGCAGTGAACGGCAATGCCATCCACATCGTCAAGGCTTACGCCGGGCTGGGCGAAGAACTCATCGAGCCACTTGATGGGGTCGTGGTAGCCCGAGAGGGTGCCGTAGTTCACCGCGGGAGAGATGAGCCTGTAGCCTGTCTCCTGGGCAAACTGTTTCAGTTCGGGCCAATAGGAGGCCGCCACCTGGGGAGTCATATTGGCCTGGTCGGTAAGGTTGGGCTCGTTGTAGGCGAGGATGAACTGTGCATCCTCGGGGTAGGCCTGCTTGTAGGCCCTCATCTCGGCTGCGCCAAAGTGGTTGTTCCAGGCCATAGGGTAGAAGGCCATATTGTTCTCGTGCATAATGCTGGCCATAGGCACACTTGAGCCCCAGTTGTACTGCCAGCACACACCGGGTGCCAGAAGGGTGATGTCGCTCTCGAGCTGCATAGGGCCGCTAATGCCGCGCTTGGGGCTGCGGGCCTGACGGATGGTGTACTCCATCGTGAGGTTGGAGATGTCCTCGCCCTCGGTGTTGCCACCAGAGAGATCGATAACATCGCAGCTGCACATTGCCATAGCAGCCATAACTACCCAAAAATATCTGCGCATTTTCATAGTTCAAAGAGTTTTAGTGCAAGTTAAATGGGGAGGTTTGCTCTGCGGGGGCTACTTCTGATAAACCCTCACATAGTCGACAAACATCTTGGCCTCGTCGCCCTCGTTGGGGAGTGCGGTGATGCCGCCAGCGTTGAGGATGCCGGTGAAGCGACCGCCCACAGCGAGGTTGAAGAGGATGAAGTGGTCGTGGTGGAAGTAAAGACCCGTTGCCCACTCGTCATCAGTGCCCTCAATGCCCATCTCATAGTAGGGGGCGTTGCCGGGATACTTGTCCAAATCGAGGTACATCTTGATGCTCTTCTCGTCCCAGATGAGGGTGTAGAGGTGGAACTCGCCATCCTGAAGCGAGTAGGGCGCATTCGACGACTTGGCATAGTTGGGGTAGGCGTTATTCTTGTAGAAGCCCCAGTGGCAGGCGCCATTGAAGAAGGTCTCCTGTGTGCCTGTGGCGATGCCGTGGGAGTTGCCCATCTCGAGGATGTCGATCTCGCCGCAGCGGGGCCAGCCCACCTGCGAGAAGTCGTTGCCCATCATCCAGTAGGCGGGCCACAGACCATTGGCAGTCTTGGGGAGCATAATGTAGGCCTCCACCTTGCCGTGGGTGAAGAATTTCTTGTGCATAGAGTTCACCCTACCCGAGGTGAAACTCTTGCCCGAGAAGTTCTCGCGGCGTGCGGTGAGTGTGAGGCAGCGGCGGCCGCTTGTGGGCTCCTCCTGGATTGAAACATTCTCCTCGCGGTAGAACTGCAACTCGGCGTTGCCGCCACCATTGCCATTGACCTCAATGTTCCAGCACTCCCTATCGAGCGCCTCGCCATCGAACAGATCCTGCCAAACGAGTTTGTAGCCATCCTTCTCGCCCGAGCCCTCCTGTGTGGGGAACTTCGAGTTGTCGGTGGTTTCGTTGCCGCCAAGGGGTGTGCCACACGAGGTGAACATCATTGTCGAGGCAACAAGCATCATAAAAGTCCTTACCATAGTTTTCTTAAATATATATTAGTGTTCTGATTTCGGGTTTGCCCCTCGCCTTCTTGTGTGTTGGGGGCGGGGGAGTTTGTGGCTTGGAGGGGTTTCAATCCCTCCAAGTCTTGGGCCTTTCTACAATGCCTTATTTTGCGGGTTTGTAGATGAAGCAAGCGTCGAGGTTGAGCGCACCCGAAGCACCGCTGAGAATAGCCATTACATTGTGGCCACCGATGGGGGCTACATCAACATTGTTGCCGGGAACCGAACCAGCGCCCAGAGCCGAAGTCCAGAGCAGACCGTTGTTGGTGAAGTAGGTCATAGGAACCTCGATGGCGTGCCACTCACCGTCGCGAGCGAAGCCGTAAACGCCATTAACATCAACTGCCAATTTAGCCTCTGCACCACCGTCGCTGTAGAATACAAGCTCGTGGGTAGCAGCATCCTGCGACTTCATAGCCAGGTGGAGAACATAGTCTGCGGGGTTGGCGGTGATGTCGGCCATCTTCGAGAGTTTTGCGGGGTCGTAGCAGCAGAAACCTGCACCCGACCAACCTACCGAACCTACCTGAAGAGCAACCCAGCCCTCTACCTCACCGAAGTAGTTGGGACCGGTCGAGGTACCTGCAACGTAGGTGTTCTCCCAAATCCAGAGGTGGGTGTTGTAGTCGTCAACGCGGAGGTCGGCTGCAACTTTGTTCTCGATGTGACCAAAGGTTACAGCGTCCATAACGATAGGATAGTAGTCGCTACCTTTCAAGCAAGCGGGAAGCTCAACGGGGGTGTCGGTGTTGCCGTTACCATTACCGTTACCATTGCCGTTGCCGTTACCATTGGGATCAGTTGTGGGCTCTTTCTCGCCACAAGCAATCAGCATAGCAGCCATTGCTGCAATTGCAAAAAACTTTTTCATTGTGTTAACTTGTTGTTTGGTTAAAAAATAAAAGGGTTAAATTATAATCTCTTTATTAGTTGTATCCATTGTTCTGTGTGAGCTCACCGAGTCGTACCTCCTCCGAGGGGATGGGCATAAGTTCGTGTTTGCCCTTCACAAAGTCGGCCATCTCGGCACCCTCGGCATTGATGTACTTGGCCTTGTAGGCGTTCATAACATCGCCCACCACGCCCCAGCGGCAGAGGTCAAACCAGCGGTGGCCCTCCATTGCAAGCTCCACCCTGCGCTCGTGGCGCAAAGCCTCGCGGGTGGCCTCGGCGATGGGCGCAAGGCCCACACGAGCCCTCACCTGATTGATGGCATCTTTGGCCTGATTGAAGTCCACATCACTCTCGATGCAGGCCTCGGCGTACATCAGCAGCACATCCGAGTAGCGAATCTCCTTGCGGTTGATGGGTGCGCGTGTGGCGTGCGAGAGGGCAATGTAGCTGCCATCGACATCCTGCATTGCATACTTGCGGCTCATATAGCGACTGCCGAGATAGATCTCCTGTGCGGGGGTCTCGATTTGTGCGTCGGTGGGGTTGATGATGGTGTAGTCCCTGCGGGGGTCGCCATCCTCAAACTCGTCGTAGAGGTCCTGGGTGGGTTTGTTGAAGCCCCAACCTGCATTGCCGCCACAGAGCACAGTGGAGCGCGAGCGGGTGAGAATCACCGTGAAGGTGCCACGGGTGAAGCCGTTGCCCTCGCCGTAGTCGCTGGTGGGGTCCTCGGCATACTGAATCTCAAATACCGACTCGGGGCCGTTCTCGCCCGAGAGGTAGAAGTTGTCCATATAGTTGGTATTGAGCGAGTACTCGCCCGAGGAGATGATCTTCTCTCCCCAAGTCTTGGCCTCATCGTAGTTGCCACAGTAGAGGTGCACCTTCATCAGCATAGCCTGTGCCGCACCCTTGGTTGCGCGACCAAGCTCCTCGGCGGTCATCTTGCTCTTCTCCACGAGCACACGCTCGGCCTCTTCGAGCTCATTAATGATGAAGGTGTAGATCTGCTCGGCCGTAGCGCGGGGCTGCTTCCAGCCCTCCGAAGAGTCGATAATGAAGTCCACCAGGGGCACTCCACCATACATCCTCACAAGGCGGAAGTAGTAGTAGGCGCGCAGGAATCTCACCTCGCCCACATAGCGGTCACGAAGAGCCTCGTCCATCGTCTCGTCGAGTTCGAGAGAGGGGATATACTCAAGGGCGAAGTTACACCTCGAAATACCCTGATACTGTGCCCTGTAGTAGTCCAAGAGGAGGGTGTTGCTGGCCACCGTCTTGAAGTTTTCGATGTCGTAGGCGTCGGCCATATCCGTAAGGTTCTGGCCACCCTTCACTGCGTCGTCCGAGGCGATGTCGCCCACAAACCACTCCGAGTAGTAGGTGTTGTTGTACTCCCAAGCCAGGGGATAATAGGCAGCATTGACTGCCTGAAGGGCTGTTTGGCCGCTGGTGAAGAAGTCGTCGAGCTCGGTCTTGCCGGGGCCATCCTCTCGGAGCCAGTCGTTACATCCCGAAAGCAGGGTTGCCATTGCAACCACAGCCATTATGATTTTGTTGCTTTTCATTGTGTCGCACTCTGAAGTTTAGAAATTGATGTTCGTACCGAGCGTAATGGTCCTCGACTGGGGGTAGTTGCCCCAATCAACACCGCCACCCACCTCGGGGTCGTAGCCCGTGTAGGGAGTGAGGGTCAGGAGGTTGCTCATTGTTACATACACCCTGCACGAGGAGATACCCATCTTTTTGGAGAGTTCCGAGGGGAGAGTGTAGCCTACCTGGAAGTTCTTCAGGCGGAGGTAGTTGCCGTTCTCCACATAGCGGCTCGAGGACTCGAAGTTGCGGCTCGAACCGGAGGCACCGGGGTTGGGAATGGTGCCCGAGAGGTTGGTGGTGCTCCAAACATTGCGCATAGTGGTACTCAAGGTCGATTGGGTACCGTCGCCCTCGGTGCGGAGCCTTACGGCGTTGTAAATCTGGTTGCCATAGACACCCTGGAAGAAGAGGCTCACATCAAAACCGCCCTTGCGGAGCGAGAAGTTGGCGCCATAGGTGAGCCAGGGGAAGGCGTTACCGATGGCGGTGAGGTCCTCGTCGTTGATGATTCCGTCGCTGTTCTGGTCCTTGTAGCGTGCGTCGCCCATATGCTCAGTCACAGCATCGACAGCCCACTGGTGCTCCAAAACCTCCTCGTTGCTCTGGTAGATACCCTCATACTCGTAGCCCCAGAAGGAGTAGAGAGGAAGGCCCTCGTCGCAGATGGTGTAGGCGCCATAGACCCTCTCGCCACCATTCAGGCGGGTGAGAGTGTTGGAGATAACCGAGCCATTCAGGTTCACATCATACTCCCAGCCGTCGCCAAAGGTGCCGGCGTGGCCCACGGTGAGCTCCACACCACGGTTCCTGACGGTGCCCACATTGGCGGTTGCTGCGTAGCGGTTGCCCACGTGTGCGGGAGCGGTCACCGACAACAACATATCATAGGTGTTACGCTCGAAAATGTCAACCGTACCATAGATGGCGTTGTCCAGGAGGCTGAAGTCCACACCCAGGTTGAGCTGCTCGGTGGTCTCCCAGCGGCCGCCGTTGTTTACATAGGTGAGGATGGTTGAGCCTGTTGCCAACTCCTGTGCGGCACCGAAGGGGTAGCCGGTGAAGGTGTTGCTCGAGGAGAATACCGACTGGGTGAAGGCGCCCTCGGCAATCTTGTCATTACCGATGCGTCCCCAGCCGAACCTCACCTTGAGGTTGTCGACAAAATCCACATCCTCCATAAAGGCCTCCTCCGAAACCCTCCAAGCCAAAGCCATCGAGGGGAAGAAGCCCCAGAGGTTCTCGGGGAACTTCGACGAAGCGTCGGCGCGGAAGTTGATGGTGGCCATGTAGCGGTCGGCGGAGTTGTAGTACAGACGGCCAAGGAGCGAGGAGCGGCGGGGGCG
>JAZQZA010000022.1:0-25554 GCA_045633765.1 Tidjanibacter sp.
GGCAAGCCCCGCAGCGATGTAAAATACTACACCTTCAAAACCATTGCCGAGCATCCCCACTCCACCTCGGCCTACACTCAAGGCTTTGAGTATGCCGACGGTCGCTTTTGGGAGGGCACGGGAGGCTATGGCGAGTCGGAGTTGCGAGTGGTGAATCTGCTGACGGGCGAGGCCGAGAGGAGCATCAGGCTCCCCGACAAATACTTTGGCGAGGGCATAACCCTGCTGGGCGATGAGATTTTCCAGCTCACTTGGCGCCGCGGCAAGGCCTTCGTGTATGACCGTCAAACGCTTACCAAACTTCGTGAGTTTCAATATGAGGGCGAGGGCTGGGGCCTTACCACCGACGGCAAGGTGCTCTATATGAGCGATGGTACGGACAAAATCACCCTCCGCGACCCCAAGACATTCCGCCCCCTCGGAGAGATCAGGGCCACCCTCGGCGGCCACAAGATTACCGACATCAACGAGCTCGAGTGGGTTGGGGGCGAGATATGGGCCAACATCTACCTCACTACCGACATTGTGCGCATCGACCCTGCAAGCGGCAAGGTGGTGGGAATTATCGACCTCTCGTCGCTCCAGTCGCCCTTTGATGTCACCAACACAACCGATGTGCTCAACGGCATAGCCTACGACGCCACCACAGGCCGCCTTTGGCTCACGGGCAAGAATTGGAACAAGGTCTATCAGGTTGAGATTATCGAGAAGTAACACCCATTAACAAACACACCAAAGGGCCTCCAACCCACATAACTAAATATGGTTACAAAGGCAGATTTTCAACTCATACGCTCGCTTGCCGATAAGCAAGGCCGCACAGCCCACGGGCTCTTCGTAGCCGAGGGTGACAAACTTGTTGGGGAGATTGTGGCCGATGGTCGCTACACCATCGCCCGCCTCTTTGTGACGGAGGGTTCCGCCATCGCCTCTGCCAAGGCCGAGGTGGTGAGTGCCAAGGAGATGGAGCGAATGACACTCCTTCGGAGTGCGCCACGCTCGCTGGCACTCGTGAGGATTCCCGAGCGCACAATCCCCACCCCCTCCTCCGAGGAGCTTATGCTCTGCCTGGACGAGGTGCAGGACCCCGGCAACCTCGGCACCATCATTCGCACAGCCGATTGGTATGGCATCCGCCACATTGTCTGCTCCCCCTCCACGGCCGATTGCTGGGCACCCAAGGTGGTGCAGGCGACAATGGGTGCGCTGCTGCGTGTGGAGGTGAGCTACACACCGCTTGCTGAGTGGCTCCAGAGGGCACACAAAGAGGGCGTTGCCACCTATGCCACCACGCTGGATGGCAACAACATCCACACCGCCTCGCTCACCCGAGGAGGCATTATTGTTATGGGCAACGAGGGCAAGGGCGTCAGCGACAGCGTCTTGGCGTGCGTCAGCGACAGGCTCTTCATCCCGCCCTACCCTGCCGACCGCCGAGGTAGCGAGTCGCTCAATGTGGCCATTGCCACCGCAATAACGCTCGAGAACTTCCGCTCCCGCAAATAACAACTCAAAAAAATAGACAACACAAAAGAGGCGGTGCCCACTCGTGGGTACCGCCTCTTTTTGCATCGGATATGCTCTTTTTTTTAGAAAGCCACCACGGGAGCCTCTGCCGCAGCCTCATTGCTCTCGAAATATGCCTTCTGGTCGAAACCGAAAAGGCCGGCCAAGATGTTCGAGGGGAAGCGTTTAACCTTCAGATTGTAGCCCCTTACGGCCTCATTGAAATCCTTGCGCGCAACGGCAATGCGGTTCTCGCAACCCTCCAACTGTGCCTGCAACTCCACGAAATTGTTGCTCGCCTTCAGGTCGGGATAGGCCTCACCAATGGCCACGATGGAGGTCTTAATGGCACTACCCAACTCGTTCTGAACCTTCAGATACTCCGAGAGTTGCTCCTGTGTCATACTCTCCACATCAAGATTCATTGAGGTGGCCTTTGCGCGTGCCTCAACAACACCCTCGAGGAGTCCCTTCTCGTGCTCGGCGTAGCCCTTGACAGTATTCACCAGATTGGGCACCAGGTCGTAGCGACGCTGATACTGGTTCTCCACCTGACTCCAGCTACTAACGACCGTTTCGTTCTTGCCCACAAGTGAGTTATAGACCGAAACGCCCCACACCACAACGACTGCAACGACAGCCAACGCAATCCATAAACTTTTCTTCTTCATAGTCTTATTCTTTTGTGTTTATTTTCTTTCTCCGCTTTTTCTTTCTCCGCTTTTTGTAAAAAGCGGAACCAAAAACTTTTAGTGTAACCGAGGGTCACCTTTCTACCTACCGCATTGCTTCGGAACTTCAGCGACTGTTACTCCTCGGTTGCGGTGTTGCCGCCATCGGTAGAGCGCCAAGAGCGATCGCTCGATGTGGATTTGTAGGTCCTGTCGAAGCCCAAAAGATCTCTGCTCTCCTCAACCTCCTCACCATCGATGCTCTTGCGGCGCCCGACGGCAGGTCCCGAGGCGGTAAGGTTCATTACAACCAGCGCAACGAGGGCTCCGATGACAGCCACAATGCCTGCAAGCATTGCCAGAGATACCGCAAAACTCATCACCAACGAGCGGCCCACAGCGGTCTTAACACTCTTTGCCGAGAGCACCGACTCAATAACGACAACCAGTATAAGCATCACTGCATAGACAAAAAACACATCATCAAAGCCACCTTCCAGGATAGTCAGCACCATTCCGGCGAGTGCCGCAATGAAAATCGTTACGATGCCCAATGTCGAGGAGCCGACAAAATCGTGGCCCCAATGTCTTTTATCCCAATCGATCATCCACTCTACGAGTCTATTTCTTCTCTTCTTCATATCTCCCATCTGTTTTTATGCAAACAACCATAATAATACTACGACCAGGGGCAGGAAGGCAAGAATTGTGTACTTGCTCACCAGGCCAAAAGCCTTGCGGGGCTCAACTGCAGTAGGCACCATATCCCTACCCACAAAAGCCTCACTACGAACGAGTTTGCGCCACACCGAGGCCATCACAAACACCCAGCCGAAGCTCAGAGCACTATAGACCTCAACGAAGTCGTCATCGCCCATTGCCACACAGAAGGCCCTTGCAATAATGAAGGTCACCACAACATTGAGCCAACCGATACTCTCGTCGCCGAGCGTGCCACTCTTGGCAAGCGCACCATAGCACCACACGCTGGCACACCAACCAAGGATTACCACTGCATCCATCTCAATAATATCGCCACCCAGGTCGATGTTCATAAGGAACATCGTAAGGAGCAATACGGCCAGAATGGTCTGCACCCACACCATTCGTTTGCACACAAGCCTCACAAGCGAGTTTGAGGCCACCGAGCCAAGCTGCATAAATGCGAAGATTGCAAACAACGACTCAAAGATGGGGTGCATCGTAAGGGTGCTCAAAATCATACCCACAAGCATCAGCCACCAGGCCGCCTTCTGCTTGCGCCTAACCTGTGGAGAGAGTTCACTCATCTCCATCAAAGATTTTTCTTCATTCATATTTGTTTCAACAATATTTAACTAGTTATAATTTCCAATTTCACACTCAACCCTCGGGTGAGGGGCAGAACGCAAGGCTCAGAATCGTCCTCCTGCACCTCCGCCGCCGCTGAAGCCGCCGCCAAAACCACCGCCAAAGCCGCCGCCTCCGCGACCAAAACCGCCGCCACCCATAATTATCGGGCCGCCACCGCCGCCCCTATGGCTGGAGTTGCCATCCACCTCATTGCGCCAGATGACATTGCCACAGTGGGGACACTTCCACGCCACCTTATAGACCGTTTGGTAGACATTTTTCTCTATCTCGATGCGTTCCGTTGAGCGCCTGAGTCCCTGCTTTTTGCACTTGGGACAACGACTGTTGAGCCTCAGGAGCACAATCATCATCACAATAAAGAGCACAAAGGTTCCAAGGGCTATCGACACCCCCACAAGGTCGCTATTAAAGGAGTCATCCTCCTGTGTGGCTGCGAGTTCCTCGGGCACGCCGTTTGTGGTGAGAATCTCTGCAATGGCCCCCACGCCCGCCAGCATACCCCCATCGAAGTTACGCTCCTTGAAGGGCGGAATCATCACGCGCTCAATGATGCGCTTACACAGCGCGTCGGTCATTGTTCCCTCAAGACCATAACCCACCTCTATCTCGATGGCACCCTGACCGAGTACCAACAACACCAAAAGGCCATTGTCGCGCCCCTTCTCGCCTATTCCCCAATGGCGGAACAACGCGGTGGCAAACTCCCTCGGCTCGGCAAAACCGATGGACTCAACGGCCACCACCGCCACCTCGGCGATACGCTGCTGCTTAAGCCCGAGGAGCATAGTGTCGATGGTGTAGACCGCACTCTCGGAGAGGATCCCGTCTGGGTTGGTGACAAAACGGCGATAGTCCTCCACCTGCACATTGGGCACTGTCTTTGGGGTGTAGCTCTCTGCGCGTAGTCCCAGGGGCCACACAAACAGTTCAAAGACGAGAAGTGCAATGAGGGTAAAAATGCGTTTCATTCGCAAAAAACTTTTTCTGATTAAGTACAAATATAGGTGTTTTTTGTATATTTGCGGATAGACATTTGGCAAATTAATATTAATTTCATAAAACAAGTATCACTATGAATCTGAAAATCAGGTTAATCATTATGAACTTCCTGCAGTTTGCCGTGTGGGGTGCCTACCTTACAAGTATGGGACGCTACCTTGCAGGTGCCGGCATGGCGGAAAACATTGGTTGGTTCTACGCAATGCAGGGAGTTGTTTCGATTTTTATGCCCGCCCTTGTGGGTATTGTTGCCGACCGCTGGATTCCCGCACAGAAGGTCCTGAGCCTCTGCCACGGCCTGGCAGGTGTGGCAATGCTCGCTGCAGGTATGTATGGCCTCTCGGTTGCAACTCCCGAGTTTGGCACCCTCTTTACCCTCTACTCTGTGAGTGTGGCATTCTTTATGCCCACCATCGCACTCTCCAACTCGGTAGTCTACACCGCGCTGGGTAAGGCTGGCTTGGACACCGTCAAACACTTCCCCCCCATCCGCGTATTTGGCACCATCGGTTTCATCTGCGCAATGTGGCTGACCGATGTTCTTGGCTACCAGGCAAATGCCAAACAGCTCGTATTCTCGGGTGCCATTGGCGTTGCCTTCTGCATCTATGCACTCACCCTGCCCAACTGCCCCGTAAACAAGAGCGTGGAGAAGAAGTCTATTGCACAGACTCTTGGTCTGGATGCATTCAAGCTCTTCAAGGATAAACGAATGGCCATCTTCTTCATCTTCTCGATGCTCCTCGGCGTTTCGTTGCAGATTACCAATGGTTTTGCCAACCCCTTCCTTGGTAGTTTCGAGGCCATTGAGGAGTATGCGGGCACCTTTGGCGTTCAGCACTCCAATATGCTCATCTCCCTCTCGCAGATTTCCGAGGCTTTGTGCATTTTGCTGATTCCCTTCTGCTTGCGCAAGTTCGGCATCAAGATTGTTATGCTTATGTCGATGTTTGCTTGGGTTCTCCGCTTCGGTTTGTTTGGCGTGGGTAACCCTGGTGCAGGCGTGTGGATGTTCGTTCTCTCGATGATTGTCTATGGCGTGGCTTTCGACTTCTTCAATGTGAGCGGCTCGCTCTATGTCGACAAGGAGACCAAACCCGAGATTCGTTCGAGCGCACAGGGTCTGTTTATGATGATGACCAACGGCTTTGGTGCCACCATCGGTACCCTCTCGGCACAGGCAGTTGTGAACGCTTGTGTGAATAGCAAGCCCGCGGGCGTGGAGCAGGTTGCAGGATGGAGCAATGCTTGGCTCATCTTTGCAGCCTTTGCACTTGTGGTGGCGATTTTGTTTGCGCTAATATTCAAGTACAAACACAACCCCCAAGAGGCATAGCACAACAGAAGGCGACCAGATTTTGGTCGCCTTTTTTGTTGGATAAATAATTTTCAACTCTCTACTTTCAACTTTCCACATTTAATTCGTATTTTTGTCAGATGATTGGAAAACTTTTGGAAAAACTCTTCCGAAGGAAGACACAAGAACCCGATTGTATGAAATATCTCGTTGTAGGACTTGGAAATATCGGTGCCGAGTATGAGGGCACCAGACATAATGCTGGTTTCGATGTGGTGGACCTCCTTGTGGAGGGTGCAGGTAGTACTTTTACGCCCGACAGGTATGCCTCCAAGGCGGAGGTGCGCTGGAAGGGCCGCACCCTTGTTGTGGTGAAACCCTCGACCTATATGAACCTCAGCGGCAAGGCTGTGAGATATTGGATGGATAAGGAGAACATCCAGCGAGAGAACCTCATCGTTGTAGTGGACGACATTGCCATCCCCGTAGGCACGCTCCGCATCCGCGCCAAGGGTAGCGACGGCGGCCACAACGGACTCAAGAATATCGACGCTCTGTGTGGCGGAAACAACTATGCCCGTATCCGTATGGGTGTGGGTGGCGACTTTCCACAGGGCCATCAGGTCGATTTCGTTCTGGGCAAGCTCTCCCCCGAGGAGCGTGTGGAGTTCAACAAGATGGTCGAGGCCGCCGTGGCAGCCATCAAGGACTTCGTCACCATCGGCATTGAGCGCACAATGAACTACCACAACAAGAAGAAAAAGAGTTGAAAAAAACTAAAACCTTATAGAACTATGAAGCGTATTGTTTCGCCTTCGATGTTGTCGGCCGATTTCGGTCACCTCGAGAGGGATACCAAGATGATTGACCGCAGCGCGGCAGAGTGGGTACACATTGATGTTATGGATGGTGTCTTTGTTCCCAATATCTCCTTCGGCTTTCCTGTGCTGAAGGCTATCACCTCGGCCACCAAGAAGTTTATGGATGTCCACCTGATGATTGTCGAGCCCGAGAAGTATGTGGCTCGCTTTGCGGAGGCGGGCGCCGACCTTGTGACCTTCCATTGGGAGGCCACCGAGAGGGTGCAGGAGTGCATCGACCTCATCCGCGCAAAGGGTGTGAAGGTGGGCATTTCGATTAAGCCCAAGACCCCCGTGAGCGTTCTGGAGGAGATTCTTCCCCAGCTCGACTTGGTGCTTGTGATGAGCGTCGAGCCCGGCTTTGGCGGCCAGAGCTTCATTGAGGGCAGCACCGAGAAGGTGAGGGAGCTGAAGGCTATGATTGAGCGCAAGGGGCTTGGGACTCTCATCGAGATTGACGGAGGTGTGAGCCGCCACAACGCCCGCGAGCTGTACGAGGCTGGCTGCGACGCCCTTGTTGCCGGCAGTGCGGTATTCAAGGCCGCCGACCCCGAGGCCGAGATTGTGGCTATACTCAACGCGTAAAAGTTGGGGTTAGGGAGATTAAGGAAATTAGAGAAATTAGAGAATATAGGGAAATTAGGGAACAGATAGCTCTAAACTCACTAAATTCACTAAATTCACTAAACTCACTAAATTCCCTGCGAATCGAGTCATTGAAGACGGCCAACATATAACACAGAAAACGCCCGCAAGAGGGATTTTTTCAGATGGTATCGATTGATAATGTAACAGTTAGTTTTGGAGGGTGGGACCTTTTCAAGGATATCTCACTGCTGATAAACCCACGAGATAGGATTGGTCTTGTGGGCAAGAATGGTGCAGGCAAGACCACGCTGCTGAAGGTGATTATGGGTATGCAGCCCCCCACCTCGGGTGTGATTACGATGAGTGGCGACACCTCACTCGGCTACCTCCCCCAGCAGATGAAGGTGCACGACACCACAACCCTCGTGGAGGAGACCGCCAAGGCCTTCGAGGAGGTGTTGCACCTGGAGAGGGAGATGGAGCGCCTGACGGCCGAGATTGCCCAGAGGGAGGACTACGAGAGTGAGGAGTATGGCGAACTTGTACACCGCCTGAGCGAGGCCACCGAGCGCCACAACCTTTTGGGTGGCGAGAGCCGCGAGGCACAGATTGAGCGCACACTCCTCGGCCTGGGCTTCAAGAGGGAGGATCTTACCAAACCCACAAGCACCTTTAGTGGTGGTTGGAGGATGCGCATTGAGCTTGCCAAGTTGCTCTTGCGCCGTCCTTCGGTGTTCCTGCTCGACGAGCCCACCAACCACCTCGACATTGAGAGTATCCAATGGCTTGAGGGCTACCTCAAGGAGTACCCCGGAGCGGTGTTGCTCATCTCCCACGACAGGGATTTTCTGGACAATGTGACCAATCGCACGGTGGAGCTGCTGCTGGGCAAGGTCTATGACTACAAGGTGCCCTACTCGCAATATGTCACCCTCCGCAAGGAGCGCCGCGAGGCACAGGTGGCGGCCTACAACAACCAGCAAAGGCTCATCGAAAAGACCGAGGAGTTTATTGAAAAATTCCGCTATAAACCCACCAAGAGCAATCAGGTGCAGAGCCGCGTGAAACAGCTCGAGAGGCTCGATAGGATAGAGATTGACGAGGAGGACCTGAGCGCCCTCAACCTCAAGTTCCCCCCCGCACCCCGCAGCGGTCAGATTGTGGCCGAGATTAAGGAGGTGGGCAAGAGTTTCGACACCAAAAGGGTATTCTCGGGTGCCGACTTCACCATCGAGAAGGGCGATAGGATAGCCCTTGTGGGACGAAACGGCGAGGGCAAGACCACCCTTGCACGCATCCTCATCGGCGAGTTGGAGCCCTCGGAGGGCAGCATTAAGAGGGGTGCCAATGTGAGCGTGGGCTACTATGCCCAGAATCAGGACGATTTGATGGACGGCGAATTTACCGTCTACGACACCCTCGACAAGGTGGCAGTTGGCGACATTCGCACCCGCCTGAGGGACATCTTGGGTGCCTTCCTCTTCAGGGGCGAAGATGTCGACAAGAAGGTAAAGGTACTCTCGGGAGGTGAGCGCTCGAGGCTCGCAATGGCCCGTATGATGCTCTCGCCCCACAACCTGCTCGTTCTCGACGAGCCCACCAACCATATGGATATGCGCTCGAAGGATATTCTCAAGGAGGCGCTCCTCAAGTACGACGGAACACTCGTGGTCGTATCGCACGACAGGGAGTTTCTCGACGGGTTGGTGGATAAGGTCTATGAGTTCCGCGACGGCGGCGTGAAGGAGTACCTCGGAGGCATCCGCTACTTCCTCGAGAAACGCCACCTGGAGGATATGCGCCAGATTGAGGCCAAGGATACGGCCACCAAGGAGCAGAAAAACACCAGCGGCAAGGAGGACTACCTCGCCAAGAAGGAGAACGAGAAACTCATCCGCAAAACCCAACGCGCCATTGAGGATAAGGAGATGCAGGTTATGGCTTTGGAGGAGGAGATTGCCGAGTGGGACAGGAAGATGGGCTCGCCCGAGGAGTATGGCCTCGACCTGTCGGATAGCAAACTCTTTGAGCAGTATAACGCCCTCAAACAACGACTCGCCTTCGAGGAACACGAGTGGGAAAAGTTGTGCTACGAGTTGGAACTACTGCAAGAGAATTGATAATTGACAATTGCCGTTAGACGTTAGACGTTAGACTTTAGACGTTAGACTTTAGACAAAAAAATATGGAGGAATTTTTGAAGGATAAGCGTGAGCGTAAGCCTCGCGCAGAGTATAGGCCCAGCGAAGAGCCTCAATACACCGAGGCACGCGATTTGAATTGGGAGGAGCGCACCCGCACAGCCCGCCCTGCCGTTGAGCGCAAGCCTCGCAGGGAGGAGCCTCGCGAGAGGAGGGAGAAGAGTGGCGACGAGAACATCGTCTATGGCCTGAGGCCCGTGATTGAGGCCATCGAGACCGACAAGCAGATTGAGAAGCTCTATGTCAAAAAGGGTGCCGAGGGTCAGCTTATGGCCGACCTGAAGGACCTCTGCTACCGCAGCCGCATACGCTATCAGGAGGTGCCCGTGGAGAAGCTCAACCGCCTCACAAGGGGCAACCATCAGGGTGTGGTTGCCATCATCGCCCCCATTGCCTATGTGGAGCTGGAGGATATTCTGGACCGTATTCCCGAGGATGAGAAGGCACTTATCGTGGTCTTCGACGGTGTTACGGATGTGAGGAACTTCGGTGCCATTGCCCGCTCGGCAGAGTGTGCAGGTGCCCACGGCCTCATCTGCCCCCTGAAGAACTCCGCCCCCGTCAATGCCGACGCCATTCGCTCCTCGGCAGGCGCACTCACCCGCATCCCCGTACACCGTGCCGGCAGCATCCGCAACACGCTCAAAACCCTCTCACAGCAGGGTATGCAGATTGTGGCTGCCACCGAGAAGGCCGACACGATTCTCTTCGACGCCGACCTCACGAAACCCACCGTGCTGGTTATGGGCAACGAGGAGACGGGCATCAGCAAGGAGGTGCTGAAACTGTGCGACTGCAAGGCAGCAATCCCTATGGTGGGAGCCATCGAGAGCCTCAATGTTTCGGCCGCCGCAGCCGTTATGCTCTTTGAGAGCGTAAGGCAGCGCTTCTGCCGCGAGTAGCGTAGGGGGCCGAAGGAGGGGCAGGAGGATGGAGCGAGGCTACACCATAACCGTCATCCGCAGTCGCAGAGCCCGCAGGAGCTCCCTGCGAGTTATGCGCGATGGGCAGGTAAGGCTCACCATTCCGTGGTGGGGCTCAAAGAGGGCAGCCCTCGGCTGGGCCGAGGAACGCCACGAGTGGATACTCGCTGCCCTCGAGAGGGTGCAGAAACGACAACAACTACTCCCACCCGCCCGCACACCGGAGGAGGTGGAGGCCCTGCGCAGGGAGGCCAAGGTGCTGCTGCCACAAGTGCTTGAGAAGGCCGCGGAGCGCACAGGGCTCAAGTATAACAAGCTCACCATCCGCAAGACCCACAGCCGTTGGGGCAGCTGCACAAGAGAGGGTAACATATCCCTTTCGCTCTATTTGGCAGCCTTGCCGGAGGAGCTGATTGAGTTTGTATGCATCCACGAACTCTGCCACACGGTACACCCCAACCACTCGGCCGAGTTCCACGCGCTGGTCAATCAGTTTGTTGGCGGCAGAGAAAAAGAGCTACAAAAATGGCTCAAAAATTATCTTCCTAGGTAGAAGGTGATTGAATTTCAAGAAAAATTTTGTACCTTTGGAAATCGACACAAAACCATAGAACTATGATAATCTTAATGCACGAACCCACCGATGAACTCTTTCTCGGTGTAATGCACCCCGACGCAGCACTCTTCTCGGACTATTTCGACATTGAGCTTGCTGCCAAAGAGCACGCCGAATACCGCGCCGCCCTGGAGCGCTTCGGAGCCAAAGTGCTCACCGTACGCCAGATTCTTTTGGAGGGCACCCTCGATAAGCAGGGGCGTCCTGTTGAGGGCAAGGAGCTCAACGATTTGAGGGCTTTTGCTTCTCGCTTTTTGACCTACAACACCACCAACATCCCCGATGAGGAGAAGGCACAGGAGAGATATAAGAAGATGATCATCGACCGCGCACATCCCAAGGATTTGGTGAAGATGATTATGCTCCAGCCCGAGATTGTTCTCTCCTACACCGAGAGCAACACCGGCTTTGCGGCGACCTACATCCAGAGGCCCATTATGAACATCTTCTTTATGAGGGACCAGATGATTTCGACCGCCAAGGGTATCGTCATCGGCCGTATGAACTCCGCACAGCGCCAGCTGGAGTGTGAGATTGCCGAGTTCTGCCTCAACAAGATTGGCTTCCCTCCCATCTACCACATCACCGGCGAGAATGCCTACCTTGAAGGTGGCGACTTCCTCCCCTTCGGCGACTACGCCTTCATCGGCCGTGGCCTGAGGACCACACAGGAGGCCATCGACCAGCTTATGGAGAACGACCTGCTGGGTGCCAACAAGGTGGTTGTTGTGAAGGATATTTGGGACGAGCAGGAGCAGATGCACCTGGATACCTATTTTAATATTATAGACCGCGACCTGTGCACCCTCTCGGAGGCCCGCTATCTGGCTGCCAAGGGTGACTCGCAGTACCTGAAGATTGACCTCTGGGAGCGCGAAGCCCCCGGCGAGCCCTACCATAAGGCCTTCAGCGACATCTCCTTTGTGGACTTCATTGAGGACGAGCTGAAGATGAAGGTCATCCCCATCCAGCGCAGCGACGAGCTCACCTATGCCAACAACTTCCTCAATGTTGCCCCCCGCAAGATTATGGCCGTTGCCGGTCAGTCGGTGGCACTTCAGGAGGCCTTCAAGGCCAACTTTGTGGATGTAACGTGGGTGCCCCTCACGAACCTCACGAAGGGTTACGGTGCGGCCCACTGTATGACACAGATTCTCGACGACGGCGATGTGCTGTTCTAAATAACCCCACAAAAAAAGCTCCCGAAACCTCGGGAGCTTTTTTTATTATTAGCCATTTGCTACATTCTATTTCAACAGTGCTCGTGCCTGCTCCAAAGCCGCCTCGGTGACATCGGTGCCCGAGAGCATTGCTGCCACCTCCGAGATGCGCTCCTCGGGGGTGAGGTGCTTTATATGGGTGCGGCCATCGCCCGCATCCTTATAGACTTTGAAATGGGTGTCGCCCTTGGAGGCCACCTGTGGCAAGTGGGTGATGTTGACCACCTGACGGCCCGCCGACAACTCGGCGATAATCTGGCCCGTCACATCGGCTATGCGGCCCGAAATGCCCGTATCAATCTCATCGAAGATGACCGTGGGCATCTCCATCTTGTCGGCCACCAGAGCCTTCAGACACAACATCACGCGCGAAATCTCACCGCCCGAGGCCACCTTCTCAAGGGGCTGGGGCTGGAATTTTGTCGATGAGGAGAAGAGGAACGCAAGGCCATCGCCACCCGAGGGGGCAAGCGACTCGAGGGGTTTGAGTTCCACAACAAAACTGCTATGCTCCATAGATAGCCTCGAGAGCATTGCCACAGTCTCTTGGGAGAGCTTTTTGCCCGCCTTCTCGCGCGAGAGTGTGAGCCTTTGTGCCGACTCCTGAGCCCTCTTGTGGCACCTTTCAACCTCGCTCTCCAATGCGGCCAGCTCCGCGTCGGCATCCACAATGACACTCAACCTCTCTCCGTAGTCCTTCTCTATGGCGATGAGTTCACCTACGGTCTGCACTCCGTGTTTGCGGAAGAGGGTGTAGATTGCGTCAATCCTCTCAACCACCTCGGCAGCCTTCTGGGGGTTGCCCTCAACCCTCTCGCGCTGCTCACCCAGCAGTGCCGACACATCCTTGAGCTCCACGAGAGCACCGCGCAACCTCTCGGCAATCTCCTCGGCGGGCTCATAGACCTCCTTGATTTTCTGGAAGGAGTTTTCGATGCGTTTGAGTCGTGCAAGCACACCGTTCTCCTCCTCGTCCAGAAGGTTGCCACCCTCACCCAAGGCCTCCACAATCCTCTCGGCATTGTCCAAGAGTCGCTGCTGGCTCTCAAGCTCCTCCAACTCACCCTCACGCAACTTGAGCGCCGAGAGCTGGTTGTATTGGAACTCGATGTACTCCTTATCGCGCATTGCTGCCTCCACCTGTTGGCGCAGCTCGGCGAGCCTACGCTCAGCCCCTTTGAGAGCATCGTAACGCTCCTTATACTCCTCCCTGAGGGCGCCATTCTGGGCCATCGCATCGAGGATGGTCATACGGAACGCCTCATCGGCAACCATCAGCGAGTGGTGCTGTGAGTGGATGTCGATGAGTCGCGAGCCCAGCTCCTTGAGCACCGAGAGCTGCACGGGAAGCTCATTGACATAGGCCCTCGACTTACCCGCAGGGGTTATAACCCTACGAATGATGCACTCCTCTGCCCACTCAAGGTCGTTCTCCTCGAAGAACTCCTCCAGGTGGTAGGCCCCAATGTCGAAGGTACCCTCAACGACACAACCTCGCCCGCTCTCCTTGAGCGTAGCAATGTCGGCCCTCTCGCCCAGCACAAGGCCGAGCGCACCGAGCAGGATACTCTTACCCGCACCTGTCTCACCGGTGATGATGTTCAGGTGGGGCGAGAGCGTCATATCCAGGCGCTCGATGAGTGCATAGTTCTCTACCGAAAGGTGGCGTAGCATAGCTGTTGTTCTATCAAAGAGGCGGGCCAGAGATTATCTTCTTCTCCCCTACCCGCCTTAATCCGTACTACCGAAAAGGGCTCCTTTGCCCCTCGGCCCGTACCCAAAAACTATTTCTCCTTGAACACTACCTCACCCTCGAGGAACTCCTCGGTGGCGATGAGGGTAGGTTTGGGAATACGCTCGTAGTACTTCGAAATCTCAATCTGCTCACGGTTCTCGAAGGTCTCCTCGAGAGCGTCGGTCGAGCTGGAGAAGTCGGCCAATTTGCGATTGAGCTCCTGTTTGAGCTCGGTTGCAATCTGATTTGCGCGTTTTGCGATGATGGTCACCGACTCATAGACATTGCCGGTGGGGGCGTCGATGTCGGTAAGTTTGCGAGTTACGGTGTTGTTGGGAACACTCTTTTTGATTTCCATAGTTTCTTACTCTCTATTTTGTTGTTTTTCTTCGTTTGTCTGTTTAGTTGTCGCCACCCTCTTCGTCGATATACTCGCGGCCCTCAATGGAGGCGTTGTGGCGAGCCAGGAATCTCTTGATGCTCTTCTGCATACGCTCGGCAGCCTTGCGGTGTTTCGACTCGGGGAACTCCGACACGAAGTTGTAGTAGGCGTCCATTGCGTCGAGATACCTATCCACCTGCAACGAGGAGATGGAGTTCTCGGCCAGCTGATAGCTCGAATCCAACGTCAGGAAGAGAATCTCCTCGCGGTGGGGTGTCTCGGGGAAGTCACCGAGGGCGTTTTTGAAGGCGATGATGGCCGCCTTGTAGCGCTTGGTTTTGTAGTACGTGCGAGCGTTGATGAAGGATTTGTCGTAGAGTTTACCCTTGAGCTCCACAATCCTCTGCTCACAGAGTCCGATCTTGGGCGAGGAGGGGTAGTGCTCCATATACTCCTCAATGGCCCTGATGGCCTGCAGAGTGGTGGTCTGATCCCTCGAGGGTTGGGGCGAGGAGAAGTAGTAGCCCATAGCGTGCATATACTCCACATCCTCCAACAGAGGGCTTCGGCCATAGGTGCGCCTATACTCATCGAAGATGGTTGCGCTGGTGGAGAAGTTGCCCTGTTTGTAGTAGCAGCAGCCCGTGTAGTACATAATCGTATCGGCACGGAGGGTTGAAGCATAGCGGGGTGTGAGCTCAACAAAGAGCTGAAGAGCGTGCTGCAGGTCGCCCTCCTCGTAGTACTTCACAGCCGCCTGATACATCTGCTCGGAGTCGTTGGCCTTGAGCAGTTTGTTGTAGGAACCGCAGCCGACCATAAGGCCCAGAGTGACCAGAATTACAAGTTTTATTACGCCAATTCTCTTCATAACTACCATTTATGCCGCATCACCCATCTCGAATAGGGACATTTAGCGTGCAAAGTTATACATTTTTTAACGACTAACGAAAAAATATATTATATTTTTCCCCTGCTTATATGGAGTTTTTTTGTATCTTTGAAGAGCGAAAGACACAAAACGGGCTTTATGGCAGACCTTCTCACCCTCTTTGGCAACTATCTGCGCGCCGAAAGACGCTACTCCTCGGGGACCGTGGGCAACTACCTTCGCGACTGTCGGGAGCTGATTCTATGGTGTGGTTCCACCCCCGAGAGTTTCCGCGCAGAGCTCCTTACGGCCGACGACCTGAGCAGGTGGATTATGCACCTTGCCGAGGGGGACAAAAAGGCCCACATCCAACCACTTAAGCCCTCCTCCATAAACACCAAAACCTCCTCCATAAAGGTCTTCTACAAGTGGCTCCACAGCGAGGGACACATCCCCGCCAACCCACTTTCGGAGAGCCTCCGTCTGAAGAGCCCCAAGAGGCTCCCCACCTACATTCCCGAGAGCAGAATGATGACCATTCTGGAGCAGCTCTTTGGGGCACAGGACTCCCCCGACTACACAGAGCGTCGAGATGCGCTACTTGTACTGCTGCTCTACTGCACAGGCCTGCGTTTGGCGGAGATTACGGGCCTCACAAGGGACAGTTTCTCGCCCTCGTGGGATCAGGTGCGCATAATCGGTAAGGGCAACAAGGAGCGCATCGTTCCAATTGTGAGCCAATTACGCCCACCTCTGGAGAGTTTCGAACAATTTACTCGCCAAAACATTTGCACAAGTGACGAAAAATCACTATTTTTAACATCGAAAGGCTCCCCAATGAGTCGCTACCAGATTGAGCGAGCGGTGCAGAGGGTTCTCTCGGAGGCCGGCGTGGAGGGAAAACACAGTCCCCACGTACTACGACACACATTTGCATCGTTATTGTTGGGAAGAGGTGCAGACATAAGGGAGATTCAGGAGCTCTTGGGCCACGCCTCGTTGCGCACAACGCAGGTCTACACCCACACCAACATCTCCCACCTCAAGGAGGTCTATCGCACAGCCCACCCTCGAGGAGAGAGGAGCAAAACATAAGCCCCCAAGGGTCCTACCCATAGGCACCAAGGAGCGAAGATAAGCCCGCGAGGGCACAATATAAACACAATAAAAAAGGAGGATATTATGAACGTAAAGATTCAATCCGTCAAGTTCGATGCAGACAAGAAGCTCATCGACTTCATCGAGGCTAAAATGGACAAACTCGACCGTTTCGTAGAGCGTGCCACAGCCGCAGAGGTAATCCTCAAACTCGACAAGGACCCCGAACAGGGCAACAAGGTGGCCACCATCAAGATTGAGGTCCCCACCGACACCATCATTGCCGAGCACCAGAGCAAATCCTTCGAAGAGTCGGTTGACGGCGCCATCGACGCAATCAAAAAGCAGCTCGAGAAACACAAAGACAAATTTGCCAAATAGAACATAACAAAAGCCTCCCAAACGGGAGGCTTTTTTATTGGCACACAGTGCCCTATTATCACGCGGAGGATATCCCCCCCCCTCTACTCCTTAAAGCACCAGGAAGGCCACATAGCACGCCACAACAAGCAGTGAGCTCATAAACCTGCCCCAGCGGCTCTTACACCTCAGACTCACAAGCATCGAGAGCATAGCCACACCGCCGAAGAGCAACATCTCGCCCACATTTCCGTCCGAGAAGTCGTAGATTGTGCCCTTAAACCACAACAGGTCGGCCACCGTCAGGATAATCATATTGAAGAGGCAGCTACCCACAATATTGCCCACAGCAATATCGTAGTTGCGCATACGGAAGAGGCTAATGGTGCTCGAGAGCTCGGGCAGCGAAGTGGCCACGCCGAGGAAGAGTGCGCCTGCCAATCCCGCGCCCATACCGAGAGTTGTTGCCAAATCATCGGAGAGGTAGGTGAGCCAGATGCTCAACCCCACAAGGCCCACGCTGCACAAGACAAAGCGCAGGATAATGCCCCTCATCGTGAGCGATGAGTCATCCCCCTCCTGCTTACTCTCCTCGCCACCCTCACCGCTGAGATACTTGACACCAAGGATGTAGCAGAGGACAATGGCGAGCGAGGTGACGCTCACACTCAACAGGTGGTAATCGAGAATGTTGGGAAAGAGCATATTGAGCGCAAGCGCAACATAGGTCACAAGGCAGAAGATGATGACAAAGTTGTGACTGCGGGAGATTCGAGCCTTCTGGCTGCTGCGCAGAAAGAGCATAAACATCACTGCCAACACCACCAGGTTGAAGATATTGCTACCCAGCACATTACCCAGGCAGAGTCCGGGTTTGGCGAGTAGCAGCGTGGCCGAGATGCTGGTGAACAGTTCGGGGAGGGAGGTCACTGCCGAGAGCAACACACCGCCCAGAAAGGCGCCCGAGAGGGAGCTTTTCTTATCAATCAGGTCGATATAGACCGAGGCCTTCACCGAGAGGAAGACCACTGCACACGCAACGAGTATATAGGTCAAATAGAGCATAATTTCTGTCTTGTTTTTGATACTAAAATTCTGCGCCACGAAGGTAGCAAAAAAACTACTCCTAGGGCTATCCTAAATCGCCACTTTTATCTCCACACCCTCCTCAACGGAACTTATATGTAGCACCGATGGAGCTGTTTTGCGAATCGAGCCTTACGGCAATGAAGAAGAGTATGGTGAACGACAAAAGCGACGAGCCTCCGTAGGAGAACATTGGCAGAGGGATACCGATAACGGGCATAAGGCCGATGGTCATACCGATATTGATGATGGTGTGGAAGAGGAAAATTGCCGCCACACTATAGCAATAGACCCTCCTGAAGGGCTCCTGCTGGCGCTCACCCATCTTCATAAGTCGGATGATGAGAGTCACAAAGAGCACAATGACAACCATCGAGCCGATAAATCCCCACTCCTCACCCACCGTACAGAAGATGAAGTCGGTGCTCTGCTCGGGGATGAAGTCATACTTGGTCTGGGTGCCGTGCAGGAATCCCTTACCCCCGAAACCGCCCGAACCGATGGCAATCTTGGATTGGTGGACATTATAGCCCCAACCCCTCAGGTCGCTCTCCACGCCGAGCAGGTCGAGGATTCGTTTCTGCTGGTGGATTTGCAACTTACTAAAGACGAAATCCACGGCGCTCATAAAGAGCAACGAGCCCGCATACATTATGCCATAGAGATAGATGGTCGAGAGTTTGTAGCGGTAGGCATAAAGGAGTGCAGGAATGAGCATCACAAGCGACGAGATGAGCAGCGAGTGGTAGTAGTCGAGCCCCCAACCACACATCCACGCAAGGCCATAAAGCACAAGGCTCAACAGCAACACCGCAGCCACAAACCAGATGCTCTCACGCAGGTTGCCGTTGGAGATAAATTGGCTTGCCACAAACAGCAACAACAAGAGCATCAACAATGCCGTATTGGAGAGCAGGAAGGAGCCCACAAAGAGTCCCACAACCAAGAAGATGGCATAGTAAACCCAACTGTTGAGTCCCTCGCGGTAGAAGACCACAAAGAAGGAACAATAGACCAGCGCCGAGCCTGTATCATTCTGAAGCAGAATGACAAAGATGGGGGCCAACAACAGCGCAGCCACACCTCCGAGGTCCTTCGGGCGCGAGAACGAAAAACTATAGTCGCTCATAAAGCGCGCCAAGGCGAGAGCCGTTGCCACCTTCATAAACTCGGCAGGCTGAATGGAGGCCGGACCCAACTCAAGCCACGATTTTGCGCCATTGACCTCCTTGCCTATAAATAGCGTGGCGAGGAGCACAAGAAACATCAGCGCATAGGCCGGGTAGGCCATCAGGTGGTAGTAGATGTCGTCAATAAGGAGTATGATGATTGCCACAACGGCGGAGATTCCAATCCAGATAAGCTGCATACCATACTTATCCGAGAAGTCAAAACCACCCACCGAAGCCTCATTATAGACAGCAGCGTAGATGTTGAGCCAGCCGATGAAGACCAGCACAACAAAGATGAGGATTGTCTTCCAATCAATCCTCGACCACCCTGTCCTATCACTTGCGCTTCTCATAGTTGGGATAAGCAATTTTCATCTGCTGAATATACTCTACCAGCTCGGGGCGCGAAACCTCACCCGTGAGATATTTCTCAATGAGCAGCGAGGCGATGGGCGCAGCCACCGAGGAGCCAAAACCGCCATTCTCCACATATACGGAGATGGCAATCTTGGGATTATTGCGTGGGGCGAAGGCGAGGAATGTGGAGTGGTCTTTGCCGTGGGGGTTCTGTGCCGTACCTGTTTTGCCACAGATATCCAGCCCCTTCACATAGGCCACACCTGCCGAGCCGATGTCCCTGTGGACCGTGCCCCACATACCGTCGATAATGGGCTCAAAGTAGCGCTTATCGACCTTCGTATAATGGCGGTCATAGAAGCGCGAGTCGATGGAGTCGCGCCCCTCGATATGTTTAACCACGTGGGGTATGTAGTAGTATCCCCTGTTGGCCATAATGGCTGCAAGGTTGGCCATCTGCAGGGGGGAACATCCGAGCTCGCCCTGACCGATAGCCATCGAAATCACCGTCAGCGAGTTCCACTTCGGGTAGTAGTCGTCATAGAACTCTGCCGAGGGGACAAATCCACCCCTCTCGGAGGCGAAGTCGGAGCCCAACTTCTGACCGAAGCCGAAGCTGCGCACATACTCCTCCCAATTATCATAGCCACCATCGCCAATACCGCCCCTCTTGGGGTTGTCCAGGATGTTCCTGAAGACGTGGCAGAAGTATGCGTTACAGGAGTTACTAACCGCCTCACGAAGGTTCAGAGGCGAGGCGTGGTCGTGACACTTCACACCACGGCCTACGTGGTAGCCCTCATCGCAAGGGTACTCCCTAGAGGGGGTAACCACACCCTCCTGCAAACCGATAAGGCCATTGACCAGCTTGAAGGTTGAGCCCGGAGGGTAGCTCGACATCACCGCACGGTTGAAGAGCGGCTGTCGGGGGTTGTTGAGCATCTCGACATAGTTGTTGCCCCTATCGCGGCCCATAAGCCTATCGGGGTCGTAGGTGGGGCTGCTCACCATCACCAGAATCTCGCCCGTAGATGGCTCAATGGCGATGATACTTCCCACTTTATCTTTCATGAGTTCCTCGGCAAACTCCTGCAAGGAGGCGTCAATGGTGGTCGTAATGGGGATACCGGCAACGGGCATACGGTCGTAGTGGCCCTCCTGATAGGGGCCTTTGATGGCGCCACTCACATCCACAACGCTAATCTTCTCGCCCTTCTCGCCACGCAGAATCTCCTCATAGGCGCTCTCAATGCCCGAGTAGCCGACATAGTCGCCACGCGAATAGTATGGGTTGCGCTGGATGATATCGTCGCTCACCTGACCGATGTAGCCGAGCAGGTTGCCCGCAATCTTACGGGGATAGGAGCGCTGGGTGTGGAAGAGGGTGTAGAAGCCGTCGAAGCCGCCCTCATCGAAGAGCAGTTTGGCCTCGGTGGACATCTGGCGCACCACCACCGATGCGCGTGTGGAGGAGAAACTCTTGGCCTTTTGGAGTTCGCGTCGGAGTTGCTCGACAGTTACATCGGCAATCCTCGCCAGGGCCACAGTATCGAAGCCGCTCTTGGGTATATCTCGGGGGATGACCAGAAGGTCATAGGAGGCCACACTCTGGGCCAGGAACTCGCCGTTGCGGTCGTAAATCTCGCCACGAGGCGGATATTGCACCTCATAGCGCAGCACATTATTCTCCGCCGCACGACGGTAGCTCTTATCCACAATCTGGATGTGGAAAAGTCGCAACCCTATGACAACAAAGAGTGCGACTACAAACCACTGAAGTATTTCGGAACGCGAACGAGCCATAAAAAACCACCCACGAACTCTTTACTATTCAACAATGCGTCTGAAAAGACGAGCGGTGAGCGCCACCAGCACAACGGTAGCCACACTGCTCAAAATCACCTTACCCACCGTATAGAAGAAGTGGCTGCCCAGCGACTCAAAGCCATAGAAGAGGCCGTGGTGGATGAGCACCAGAGTCGAGGCATAGAACAGGAAGGAGCGAGGGTCAATGGCTCCACCATAGGGGATATTCTCGTGGGCCAAATCCTTGCCCATCAGCAGATTCATAACCATTGGGCGAGCAAATGCCACAGCGGCCGTCGCAATCGTATTGAGGCCCGCGGTGCCCATCGAGACATCCATAACCATACCGAGCGCCGTGCCCAGCATCAGGAGCCAGAAGCGGCCCATCTTCACGGGCAACAACACCACAAAGACCACATAATAGAGGGGCATAATCAGGCTCGAAAAGAGCAGATTATCAAACAGCAGCGACTGCAAGAGCATCACCGCCACGAAAAATATGGTATATTCCAGAACTCTATACATACTCTCTCCCTCCTCCTTATTTCTCCGTTGAACTCTCGTCGTACTGGCGATGCAGGTCGCGGAACTCATCGCCGCCAACAAACTTCACAAGCAACACCCTATCAAGCTTTGCAAGGTCGGCAGCCAACCTCACCTTTAGATAGCTGTTCATCTTATCCTCCGAGCTCTTGAACTCCTCGACAATGCCGATAATCCTGTCGGGCGGGAACCTATACGAGATAGTCGAGATGATTGTATCGCCCTTTGCAAAGTTTGCATAGTGGGGGATATTCTCCAGCATCACCATACGATAGTTGTCGCCATTCCAGGTAATCGAACCCATAAACTCGTTGTGCAGACCCTTGCCGCCCATCGTAAAGTCGAGGTTGGCCACCGACATACATACCGAGTAGCTCTGTGAGCACTCCAGCACATAGCCCGCAACAAAACCCTCGGGGGTGAGCACCGCCATATTGGGCTCCACATCGTCCATCAAACCCTTATTGATGGTGAAGTAGTTATGCTGCGAGAAGACCCTGTTTTTAATCACCTTTGCGTCCGAGAAGAGGTAGGGTATGTTTTCACCCGAGAGCCCCCTCTCGCCCGCCACCTTTTCGCCCGCCACGGCGAGTTGGCTCTCCAGCTCCAGAATCCTCTGGGTGAGCACCTCGTTCTCGCTACGCAGCGAAAAATAGTCGCCCACACTGCTAAAGCCCTCGTTCACCGCTCCGGTCACTCCGTTGGAAACGGAGAGCAGACGAGCCCTTGTGAAGCTCGTGGCCGAGGAGTACCTGCTGATGGCCACAATCTCAATCACAATGAAGAGAAAAGGCACCGCTATACGCTTGAGTATGAGAATCAGTCTGTCCACTTCTTTGGTTTTGGGGTTTCAAATTGTAAGGTCGCCCCATAGCAGAAGCAACCTTACAAAACTTTTTAACATATTGGGTGGCAATCCATTAGCCACCTTCGGGAGCATATCGCGCCCCGCTCTCCTACTTCATCAGGAAGGAGAATTTGTCGATATTCTTCAGTGCGATACCCGTACCGCGCACAATAGCACGCAGAGGATCCTCGGCAATCACAAAGGGGATACCGGTCTTCTCATACAGACGGCGATCAAGGCCCTTGATGAGTGCGCCACCACCTGCCAGATAGATACCGTTCTTCACGATATCGGTGTAGAGTTCGGGGGGCACATTCTCCAGTACCTTCATAATGGCAGCATCCACCTTGAGGAGCGATTTCTCCAGCGCGTATGCAACCTCACTGTAGGAGATGTTGATGGTGGTGGGAAGTGAGGTGAGGACATTGGGACCGGTCACCACGAAATCTTCTGGTGGGTTGTCAATCTCCCTCAACGCTGCACCGACAGCCATCTTGATACTCTCGGCCGTGCGCTCACCAATCTTCACATTATACTGCTGCTTGATGTATTTCTGAATATCGTCGGTGAAGACATCGCCTGCCACATCGATACTCTCGCTGCAAACGATACCGCCCAACGAGATACAAGCAATCTCGGTAGTACCACCACCGATGTCGATAATCATACTACCCTCGGGAGCCTCAACATCCAGACCTGCACCAAGTGCGGCTGCCATAGGCTCGTAAATCATATAGACATCCCTACCGCCGGCGTGCTCTGCGCTCTCCCTTACGGTACGAATCTCCACGTTGGTAGAGCCCGAGGGGATGCAGATTACCATCTTGAGCGAGGGGCTGAAGAGGTATCCGTTGGTTTTCACCTTCTTAATCATACCTTTGAGCATCTGCTCAGCGGCAGTAAAGTCGGCGATAACACCATCCTTCAGAGGACGGATGGTCTTAATATCGGGGTGTGTTTTGCCGTGCATTTTGCGCGCCTCGGCACCAATGGCCTCAACCTTACCGGTGTGAACATTCACAGCGATAATCGAGGGCTCATCCACAACAACTTTTCCGTTGTAGATAATGAGCGTATTGGCAGTACCCAAATCGACTGCAAGCTCCTGTGTTAAAGAGAATAAACCCATCGTTGTTATTGTTTTTGCCCGCCCATTTTCGGGGCGAATGATGAATACGTATTTGTTACAAGGTACAAAAGTAAAAAATAATTGTTAATTTTGTGCGCTTTTACGACAACATTTAGATAAATATTTTTATACACACATGATTAGGTTAGAGCTTAAACACACCGCTTGTGGTGTGAATGAGGGCGAAATCACCGCCCTTGCAACTGCAGCAAATAACGCCAACGCACTTCTCCACAATGGCGAGGGCGCAGGCAACGACTTCCTCGGTTGGGTAAACCTCCCCTCGAGCATCACCGCCGAGGAGATTGAGACCATCCGCACCACCGCCGCCCGTCTGGCCACCAAGGCAGAGGTTGTCATCGTCATCGGTATCGGTGGTTCCTACCTTGGCGCCAAGGCTGTGCTGGATGCAATGACCAGCTCGTTCCACTTCCTTCAGAAGGAGCGCAAGAATCCCTATATCCTCTTTGCGGGTAACAACCTGAGCGAGACCTACACCGCCGAACTGCTTGAGGCTGTGAAGGATTACTCCATCGCCGCCATTGTCATCAGCAAGAGCGGTACCACCACCGAGCCCGCCGTTGCCTTCCGCCTTATCAAGGCCGAGATTGAGGCTCGCTACGGCAAGGAGGAGGCCAAGGAGCGCATCGCCAGCGTTACCGACGCTGCTCGTGGCGCACTGAAGACCCTCTCGACCGCCGAGGGCTACGACACCTTCGTAATTCCCGACAATGTGGGTGGCCGCT
This sequence comes from Tidjanibacter sp., assembly GCA_045633765.1. GTDB lineage: Bacteria > Bacteroidota > Bacteroidia > Bacteroidales > Rikenellaceae > Tidjanibacter. Next base: position 24,367 of record JAZQZA010000022.1, read on the forward strand.
TCTCGGTGCTCACCCCCGTTGGTCTGCTGCCCCTGGCTGCTGCGGGTATCAACATCGCCGAGCTTGTGCGTGGTGCGAAGGATATGGAGGCTGCCACCGCCGACAGCGTACCCTTCGAGCAGAACATCGCCGCACAGTATGCAGCTGCCCGTAACGCCCTCTATCAGAAGGGCTACAAGATTGAGATTCTGGCCTCCTATGAGCCCCGATTGCAGTATATCGCCGAGTGGTGGAAACAGCTCTATGGCGAGAGCGAGGGCAAGGACGGCAAGGGTATCTTCCCCGCAAGCGTAACCCTCACTGCCGACCTTCACTCGATGGGCCAGTATATTCAGGAGGGCGAGCGCACCCTGTTCGAGACCGTTTTGAGCGTTCGCGAGCCCGAGGGTGGCGTTACCATTGAGGCCGATAAGGACAACCTCGATGGCCTCAACTTCCTCGCAGGCAAACGCCTCGATGAGGTGAATAAGATGGCCGAGTTGGGCGTTGTTTTGGCCCACGTGGACGGCGGCGTGCCCAACATCCGCATCGAGATTCCCACCATCAACGAGTACTACATTGGCGCACTCCTCTACTTCTTCGAGAAGGCCTGTGGCATAAGCGGTTACATCCTCGGTGTGAACCCCTTCAACCAGCCCGGCGTGGAGGCGTACAAAAAGAATATGTTTGCACTCTTGGATAAGCCCGGATATGAGGAGGCTTCGGCTGCCATCAAGGCAAGGCTCAAATAGTCGCCACCGAAGAACTCAACTCCATTGAGAAAGAGGTGTGAGGGACCCTTCCCCACACCTCTTTTATATTATATAATAGGCACTCAAGAAAGCAGACTCTACCCCTCTACAAAAAAACCAAAAAATAACGAGGCGAGGAGTAGGCATACAAGAAAGCGGAGTCCACCCCACCAACATCCCTCAAAAAAACCAAAAAATAACGAGGCGAGGAGTAGGCGGCATTCAAGAAAGCAGAGTCTAATATTAAATGAATAGCGCATATCGTGGAGGGATTTTTGTGCCAAAAAAAGGAGCGAGTCCGCAGTTTGCTTATCGCAAATGAGGAACTCGCTCTCTGAATTTTGGTGCAAAAAGCACCCTCGAGATGTGCTATTTTTTTGGTTTTGGGGCCAGCATCATCGTCATACGCTTACCCTCCAACTTGGGCATCATCTCCACTTTGCCATACTCCTCGAGG
>JAZQZA010000023.1:0-11050 GCA_045633765.1 Tidjanibacter sp.
GTTTAACCGCGAGGAGCGCCCCTATGGCAACCGCGAGGGCGGAGAGCGTAGCTATAACCGTGAGCGCAACTTCAATCGTGAGGAGCGCAACTTCAACCGCGAGGGCGGATTCAACCGTGAGCGTTCGTTTGGCCGCGAGGAGCGCACCTATGGCAATCGCGAGGGTGGCGAGCGTAGTTTCAACCGTGAGCGTGGTTTCAATCGTGACGAGCGCAATTTCAACCGTGAGGGCGGATTCAACCGCGAGCGTTCGTTTAACCGCGAGGAGCGCCCCTATGGCAACCGCGAGGGTGGCGAGCGTAGTTTCAACCGTGAGCGTGGTTTCAATCGTGAGGAGCGCCCCTATGTGGGCCGTGAGCGCAGCTTCAACCGTGAGGGCGGTTTCAAAAAGGAGGCAAGAGGTTTCGACCGCAAGCCCCGCACCCACACCGAGCGTCGTTCGGAGCCCAAGGTGTTCGTAAATACCGCCAACCACTACACTCTCGACAACTATCCCACCTACGATGCACCCCAGCAGGAGGGCGCCATCCGTCTGAATCGCTATATCTCAATGTCGGGCATCTGCTCGCGCAGGGAGGCCGACGAGTATATCGCCAAGGGCGAAATCACCGTTAATGGCGTGGTTGTAACCGAGCTTGGCAGCAAGGTTCTCCCCGGCGATGTGGTATGCTACAACGGTGAGCAGATTCAGAACGAGAAGAAGGTCTATATCGTGATGAACAAGCCCAAAGGCTTTGTGACCACTCTCGACGACCCCCACGCCGACAAGAGCGTGATGGATCTGGTGAAGAACGCCTGCACCGAGCGCATCTACCCCGTAGGCCGTCTGGATAAGAATTCTGTGGGCGTATTGCTGCTGACCAACGATGGCGACTTGGCCAAAAAGCTCACCCACCCCACCTATGAGAAGAAGAAAATCTATCAGGTGAGCCTCGACAAGCACCTCACCCGCAGCGATATGGAGCAGATGATTCTCGGCATCACCCTCGAGGATGGCGACATTGCAGCCGACGACATCTGCTATGTTGACGACCCCAAGATGAAAAATGCCGTTGGTATCGAGATTCACTCGGGCCGTAACCGTATCGTGCGTCGTATGTTTGAGCATATGGGCTACCACGTGGGCAAGCTCGACAGGGTCTATTTCGCAGGCCTTACAAAGCAGAAACTCAAGCGCGGCGAGTGGCGATTCCTCTCCGAGAAAGAGGTGGCTATGCTCAAGTCGGGCAGCTACGAGTAGCTCCACAAAACACGATAGGTTGGCGCTACAAGTAGCCCAACCAGCAACAAAACAAAGGCCACCCCACTTTTCGGGTGGCCTTTGTTCATCCCCAACACAGAGAAAAAATTCCAACATCAAAGTACAAATGAAAGCAATTCTAAAACCCCTAATGGCTGTGGTTGTGCTGACTGCCAGCTCCCTTGTAGCCCCCGCACAGCACCCCACCACCCTCGACCCTATGGCCCCGGGGCGTAAAAGCGTAGGACTCGTGCTCAGCGGCGGCGGAGCCAAAGGTGCCGCCCATCTGCGCGTCATTAAGGCTATCGAGGAGGCCGGAATCCCCATCGACTACATTGCCGGAACCTCCATAGGCTCCATCATCGGCGGTCTTTATGCAGTAGGTTACAGCATAGAGGAGATTGAAGAACTCTACACAACGATGGACTGGTTCGACATCTTCACCGACCGCAACTCACGAGGGGAGCAACTCTTCGCCGACAAAAAGAAGGACGACGCCTATATGTTCGACATTCTGCTCTCGACCGACAATATCTCAATGCCGAGTGGCATTGTCAGGGGCGACCGCTTTATGGACCAGCTGAACGAACTGTTGCTGGGCTATCAGTATATGGAGTCGTTCGACTCGCTCCCCATTCCCTTTGCGTGTGTGGCCTACGATATGAACACCGGCAGCGAGTATGTGGCCAGAGGTGGTAGTCTTTCGGCTGCCATAAGGGCGAGTATGTCCATCCCCGGAGTCTTCAAGCCCGTAAAATACAACAATATGGTCTTGGTCGATGGCGGCGTCTATAACAACTTTCCTGTGGATGTGGTGAGGGATATGGGGGCCGACATAGTCATCGGCGTTGATCTCTCGGACGGCATACGCACCGATACGGACATCGAAAATATGGTGTTTATCTTTGAGCAACTGACCACCTTCCTCGGGCGCGACAACTACAACAAAAATGTGGCCCAATGTGACTACTACATCCACCCCGAAGTGGCCCCCTTCACAGCCGCAAGTTTCACAAGCGAGGCTGTGGATTCACTCGTGCAGAGAGGTCAGCGCGAGGCCGACCGTCATCGCGAGGGACTCCTCGCCCTGCGCAAGAAAATAGGTCTTCCGGAGGGTTATATGCCCACCCACAGAGGTCGCCACTACTCCGAGAATATGCCCCTAAGGATTGGCAACATCAACCTCAAGGGCTTTTCGCGCACGGAGCTGGCCATCATCGACCAATACCTCGACCTGAAGCCCTACACCACCATCACCCGACGAGAGTTCAACCGCAACATCGAACAGCTGCGCAACCTGGGCGGTTTCGACTTTGTGACCTACTCGCTCTCCAACGAGCCCCCCTACGACCTGACAATAAGCGTGGATGAGAAGCAGAACACCTCCGTACACGTGGGCTTCAGGTTCGACTCCCACGAGCTCGCCTCGCTCCTTTTGGGCACCGAGATAACCCTCCGTGGCAACTATTTCAAGCCCAAAATCGCCCTCACAACACGCCTCAACGACAATCCCTACTTCCAGCTTGAGGCCTCGAGCAATCGTGTGCTCTTCGGTGAGTTCTCCCTCCTATACCACTATCAGCACAACAACTTCGCCTTCTACAAGGCGGGCAAAAGGTCCCACACCTCCACCTTCGACCTCCACAATCTGGGGATGAAGTTCGCCGACATCTACCTCCGAAATTTCAACCTCTCGGCAGGCCTCTCGACGGACATCTTCGACTTCCACGAAACCTTCTATGCTGGGGGTATGATTGAGGCCGAGTCGGAGGCCTACATCAACTACAACATCTCGGGGCACTACGACAACCTCAACGACGCCTACATCCCGACACAGGGTTGGTCGATGGACATTTCATACACGCTCCACACCAACAACGGCTATGAGGTCCACAACCACACCCCCTTTGCGGCCCTGCAATACAACATCTCGGGTGCCTTTCGGCTCAACGATTGGATTGTGGCCGTCCCTGCGCTCTATGGTCGCACGCTGGTGGGACAATCACCCACCTACCCCTACTACAACTGCTTGGGCGGCATTCTTCCCCGTCGCTATATGCCCCAGCAGATGCCCTTTGTGGGTATTCAGCACATCGAGCAGTTCGACAACTCGGTGATGGTCGCATCGCTCGAAGCAAGGCTCCACATCACAGGCAACCACTACATCTCGGCCATCGGCAATGCGCTCCTGCAAAACGACGACTTCCGCCGAATGTTCCGTGGCGAGGATGCGCTTGTGGGCTTTGGTCTGAGGTACACCTACAACACCTCCCTCGGCCCCCTCACAGTGCTTGCCAGCGGCACCAACCGCTCACCCGTAGGAGGCCTCTATCTGAGTTTCGGCAAGAACTTTTAATAAAGTTGAAAGTTGAGATAAGGTCCTTTGAGGACCTTAAGAATTAGGTCAGTCGTTATAAACACAAGAGCCCGCCAAACATTTGGCGGGCTCTTGTGTTTATTATGGTGCTAAAAATTAGAGCACTGCAGCAGCCTCGGCAGCCACCTCGGCAGCAGCCTCAACAACCTCAGCAGCAACTACGGGGTCGCCCATAAGACCGGTTACAAGGAAGGTAACAGCCACGGTGATAATTGCATACAACTCGGGGAATACGGCCAAAAGAAGGGTCTTACCCATAACATCATAGCCACCACCAATTGCAGCGATACCGTTGGCACAAATCTGACCCTGACGAAGAGCCGAGAACAAACATACCATACCTACAGTCAGACCAAGACCGAAGATAGCAGCAGCCTGCATCAAAGTAATACCATCGGTGAGGTAGTTCTGCACGAAGAAGAACGCAGCAAAACCATAAAGACCCTGAGTTGCAGGAAGAGCCGAAAGAATCATCGACTGACCAAACGAGTTCATACGCTTCTTCATAGCGCCAACAGTTGCGTTAGCTGCAATCGAAGTACCGTAGGCACTACCAATACCAGAGAGTGCTACCATAAGCACAACACCAATGTAAGCAAGAATAATGTTCATAATTGTAATAAGTTTTTAATTTGTTAATTTATTGATTTTTAGTTTGTTTTTTGTTTCCTAAAAGGAGTGTAGAGTCGGGTTGAAGCCTCGAAGCCCGCATTCTTGTAGAACTCAATGAAGGTGAGTCGCATAGGGTGAACGAAGGCGCCAATGGCCGACATAAAGATATTGATACCGTGACCGAACGCCAGGATGAGGAACATCACCAGCTGGCGCAAACCGGGAGTATCGGGAGCAAGGCTACCTGCCAGGTCGTTGAACACAACCGCCAGTGCACCACCCGAAAGGCTGATGGCAAACAGACGGACATAGCTGAGCACATCACCCAGCAGACCTGTGAGGTTGTTGTAGGTATCCCACAGACCCGAGCCGAAGTTCACCAGAGGATTGCGGTTGGGGTTATTGAGGAGCAGCATCAGAACTGCACCCACACCCAAGATTCCCAGGCACAAGGGCGACGAGAAGCCGAAGCCCTCAACACCCACCATCGGGAGCAGGAACGCCAACAAGCAATCAACCAAGATGATAAGCCAGCCGAGGGTGCCAAACGAATACTTGAATCCGTAGGCAATCGTGGTGTTTATCACATTGAGCACAAGGGCGAAGATAATCTGCACAATACCACAGCCGAGGGCGATATAGAAGAGCTGGTCATTGATGGTCTGCATCGCATTGTCGTACCACTCTGGTACACCCTTGCCGATGAGCGAAACGCCATAGACATTACCCACCAACAGACCGAAGAGCACCGAGCCCAGACCCAGCCACATAACCAGCTGCGAGATGAGCTTCATACCCTTAATCTTCTTGAGCCACATCACAAGACCAATCAGGAAGAAGGTTGCACCATAGCCCGCATCGCCAATACAGAAACCGAAAAAGAGCATATAGAAGGGTGCAAAGTACCTCGTGAGATCCATAGTGCCATACTTGGGCACAGCATAGAAGTCGCCGATGAACTCAAAGGGTTTGGCAAACCAGCCGTTTTTGAGCTGTACGGGGGTGTCGTCCTCCATTGTGGGTTTCTCCTTCACATAGATAACATCACCCTCGGCCTCCAGCATCTCATCCACCTCCTTGGCGTTGGCCTCGGGGGCCCAGCCCTGAAGTACGATGAGGCAGCCATCGGCCTCCTTGTCGCCACTACGGCTCACCTGACTAAACTGAAGCTCGTCCTTGAGAGCGTTGGCGTGGTCGGCAATGAGCTCCTCGCTTGCCACACAGCGGGCCATCACAGCCTGCCACTCGGTAAGTTCGGCCTCGAGAGCCTTCACCTCCTCCCTCTTCTCCTCGGCATTGAGCTGGGGAGTCCTGACAATCTGTGCGTCAATCTGGGGAGCAGGCTCACCCTTGCGACCTACGGCCACAAAGTAGGTTGTGCCATTATGCTCCGCGATGGGCTCCACAGTGTAGTTCTCGCCCCAGGTCTTAATACCCTGCGTGTACTCGTTGGTGTAGCAGGAGTAGAAGTAGAGCACGATACCCTCCTCGGCAAGGCGAGCAATGGTGGAGGGGGTAAAATCGCCCCACACTGCCAAATCCTCGGCCTCCTTGGTGGCCTTGGCAATCTGCGAGTTGAGAGCCTCGATTTTGGCCGAAGCCTTCACATACTGCTCATAGGCCTCTGCGCCCGTTGCAAACTTCTCACCACCCTGATATTGGGGCAGCTTCTTCAAGTTCGAGAAGTTCTCGGATGCGGCCTTGTGAGCCTCAATCTCGCCGAGCACCACACGTTCCTTGTCATTGGGTTCCCATCCGCTCGTTGTGATGTCCACAACGCCGAGTTCCTGCAATCGAGAGAGGAACTCCTCCTGCGCCTTATGGTAGAGCACAAGAGTATATTTGTTCATCTTTACTATCATAACTCTTGGGTGGGATTAAGTTGTTCGTGTTTGGTCTTAACAATCTTCTGGGCACTCTTCGAAAGGTTCTCCTCATCCTCAAGGAATCGTTTAATCTTTCGGATTGCGTCCTCATAGCCCGGAATCTGCACTTTTTCGTACAGATTGACCTTCTGTGTGGTCTTCTTACGGGCGTGGTCCAAGAGCTCGGTGCGCCTCTGGAAGACCTCAAACTCGATGCCCAGGCGGGCAATCTCCTTGAGCACCTCCACGCCGTCGGCATACCACGCAGGCGACGAGAAGAGGTCGTAGGGGCGTTGCTCAAAGACCACATCCTTCAGGGCAGGAATCTTCACGCCGGCAATCTTATTGACTCCCAGCACGACATCCTTCACCTCCAGAAGGTCGCTCTCGAACTCTCCCCAAAGCGAGGCCATATAGTCATATTTGGCCATAAGCTCCTCGATGCGCTGTTGGTAGCCCTCTGCCCTATCCTTGGCAGCCGACACCTCAACCCTCAAGGCCGACTCCTTACTCTTGATTGTGGGGAGTGCCTTTTGGCGCATCTTGAGCTGCTTACCGAGCTCGCCGAGCGATGTCTTATTATATTGAAACTTTATTGCCATCTAATTCTATTGTTTAGAATGGTTTTATCTATCGGTTAATTTGTTGCTTTTCGGACTAATCCTCCAAAACCTCAATTTCAAATTTGTTGGATTTTCGAGCTATTTTTTCTTTTCCGGCGAGGGAGCATAGCGGGCCTATGCGACCGAGCCGAAGAGGAAAAAGAGCCGAAAAGACAATAAATTATTTCCAGTATTTCTCTACAAGCTCCGACTTAATGGTCACCTCCGACTTCTTGAAGTACTTGGCGAACAGAGCCCAAGCGGTGTCGAGCATCTCGGTAATGTCGATATTGACATCAATCGAGAGCAACTTATCCGAGTACTCCTTGGCGAACTTGAGTGCGCGCTCGTCGTAGTCCGAGAGGTCGAAACCGTTCTCCAGCTTGGTCTTCGCACCCGCAGCATCCGAGTAAAGACGCACAGCGGCATTCATAACCTGGGGATGGTCCTCGCGGGTCTTCTTGCCGATAACGAGCTGTTTCAGACGCGAAAGCGAACGGAAGGGGTCAACGATAACCTTACCGGTGTCGGTGTCGTTACGGAGGAAGAGCTGGCCCTCGGTGATGTAACCCGTATTATCGGGAATTGCGTGGGTAATATCGCCACCCGACAGAGTGGTTACGGCGATGATGGTAATCGAACCACCCGAGGGGAGCTGTACGGCCTTCTCGTAAATCTTCGCCAAGTCCGAGTAGAGCGAACCGGGCATAGAGTCCTTCGAGGGAATCTGGTCCATACGGTTCGACACGATAGCCAAAGCGTCGGCGTAGAGGGTCATATCGGTCAAAAGTACCAACACCTTCTCGCCCTTGTCGGCTGCGAAGTACTCAGCAGCGGTGAGGGCCATATCGGGAACCAGCAGACGCTCCACAGGGGGATTCTCGGTGGTGTTCACGAAGCACACAATCCTATCCAACACACCTGCATTCTCAAACAGGTTTTTGAAGTAGAGGAAGTCGTTGTTGGTCATACCCATACCACCGAGGATAATCTTATCGGCCTTGGCGCGGAGTGCCACATTGGCCATAACCTGGTTGTAGGGCTGGTCGGGGTCGGCGAAGAAGGGAATCTTCTGGCCCGACACGATGGTATTGTTAAGGTCGATACCTGCGATACCGGTAGCAATCAGCTCCGAAGGCTGACGGCGGCGGAAGGGGTTCACGGTGGGGCCACCAATCTCCCTCTCCTCGCCCTCAACGGGTGCGCCACCCTCGAGGGGCTCACCGTAGGCGTTGAAGAAGCGACCAGCAAGGCCATCGCCCACCTTCAGCGTGGGAGGCACGCCGTGGAATACCACCTCGGCGTCGGTGGAGATACCCTCGGTGCCCTCAAACACCTGCAAGGTAACCTCGTCGCCCATAATCTTTACTACCTGTGCCAAGTGACCACCAACGGTTGCGAGCTCGTCGTTGCCCACACCAGAGGCGTGGAGGCTGACGGTTGCTTTGGTGATGTTGTCAATCTTGGTGTATATTTTCTGAAATGCTTTTGTTGTCATAACTTTTCTTCTCCTCCATTTTTATTTGGTTGCTACCAAAGCCCTAATCTCGGACTCATACTTTGCAAACTCCTCACTCTTCCACTCGGTGTAGTTGAGCTGCTTGAAGAGGTTGATGAGGTTCTTGAAGAAGGCGGAGCAATCCTCAAACTCGGCAAAGCCATACTGTTTGCGGCACACCTCCATCACAAAGTCGAACATATATTTCTGGCGGTCGATGGGGCAGTTGGCATCGATGTCATCGAAGGCGTCCTGCTGCAAAATGACAAAGTCAACAAGCTCGCTCTTCCAGAACATCTCGTGGTACTCAACAGGTACGCCATCGTCACCAAGAATGTTAATCTGCTCGGCGGCCTCTTTACCCCTGCGCACAAGGGTCTTACCCTCCATAACATTCTTAACCCAGCCCTCTTCGATGTGCTCATCGAGGTAGTCGACAATCTCGGGATACTCCAGGTATTTCGAGTAGCTGTCCAGAGGATCGATTGCGGGGTAGCGTTTCGAGTCGGCACGCTGCTGCGAGAGTGCATAGAAACACCTTGCGGCCTTCTTGGTCGACTCCGTAACGGGCTCCTTAAGGTTACCACCTGCGGGCGATACGGTACCGAGGAAGGTTACCGAGCCGGTGGCGCCGCTACGAAGGTGAACAAGACCTGCCCTTGCGTAGAACGACGAGATGATGGACGAGAGGTCCATAGGGAATGCATCCTGACCGGGGAGCTCCTCCAGACGGTTCGACATCTCACGCAGTGCCTGTGCCCAACGCGAAGTCGAGTCGGCCAGCAGCAGCACCTTCAGACCCATTGCGCGGTAGTACTCGGCGATGGTCATACCGGTATAAACCGAGGCCTCACGAGCCGCTACGGGCATATTCGATGTGTTACAGATGATGGTCGTACGCTCCATAAGTTTGTGACCGGTGCGGGGGTCGTCAAGGTGGGGGAACTCTGCGAAAATCTCCACAACCTCATTTGCACGCTCACCGCAAGCAACCATAATGATAAGGTCGGCCTCGGCCTGTTTCGAGATGGCGTGCTGAAGCACTGTCTTACCTGCACCAAAGGGGCCGGGGATGAAGCCCGTACCGCCATCGGCAATGGGGTTGAAGGTGTCGATAGCCCTCACACCTGTCTCCATAATGCGGCTGGGACGAGGTTTGGATGTGTAGGCCTTGATTGCCTTCTTCACGGGCCAACGCTGAACCATTGTCACCTCGTGGTCCTCGCCCTTATCGTCTGTGAGGACTGCAATGACGGTATTGACATTATACTCGCCCTCCTCCTTGAGCGACTTGATGGTGTAGCTCTCCTCCATAGTGAAGGGGACCATAATCTTGTGGGCAACCCACAGCTCCTGAACCTCACCGAGCCAATCACCGGCAGTGACTCTGTCACCCACCTTGGCCAGAGGCTTGTAGCCCCAGAGTTTCTCATAGTCGATGGGGTCGGTCTTTGTACCCCTCTCAATAAAGAGGCTCTCCATACGCTCCAAGTCGTTCTGAAGACCATCGTAGTTGCGCGAGATGATACCGGGGGCGAGAGTGGCCTCAAGCATATGGCCTGCAAACTCCACCTCTGTACCAATCTTCAAGCCGCGTGTCGAGTCGAACACCTGCACATAGGCATCCTTACCCGTTACTTTGATTACCTCGGCCATCAGTTTCACGCCACCGACGGTGATGTAGCAAATCTCATTCTGCGACACAGCACCCTCCGTACGCACAATCACGATGTTGGAGATAATACCTTGAACTTTACCAGTTGTTTTCATTAAAGTAATAAGTATCTTTTATTGTTTTTGATTTGTCTGCAATTTATCATCTATCTCTCCCACCTTGCTACTCCTCGGCGAAGTGGCGCTCGGCCTCGCGAATCTGCTCCGAGGCTCCCAGCGATGCCACAAGGCGGCGGAACATCTCCTTGCCCTTGGCAGCATCGAGCCTTGCCCAGCGGTGAACCAGTCCGAGGCGTACGATGTAGCTCAAAAGCAGGTTGATGTTGAAGTAGTCGAAGGTTGCAAGCTCCTCCGAGATAGACCAACGAATAAGGTCGATGCGGTGCTCCTTGTCCAACAGGTTGTCGTTCTCACCCAGAGCGCCCATCAGAGCGTCGATGTAGCCAACCTCTCCCTTCAGGCCGAAGTCGGCAGCCGAAGAGCGCACAAGCTGTTGCACAACATCGCCTCCGCCCACCATCTGGTCACCAACGGGGAGTCCCTTGGTGCGAGCCGTCAGAGCGGCAGTGATGTTACGGAGGTTCCTATCGGCCTCGCTCCACTCCCTGAGGAAGCGGCAGCGACTCCTTGAGCAATAGCGGTAGTAGGCTGCGTAGAGCTCCGAAGAGAAGCTGCGGCTGACATCCACCCTACCAAGGCGCTCATCGTCGGGGTCAATCTCCCCGCCCTCGGCCTCGGCAAAGAGCTCGACAACCTCGGCAATCTCACGAGGCAGCTCGCGAGGGCTCTCCATCTCCTCCCTCAACTCCTCCGCGGAGAAGTTGCCGAGGGTGGAAAATCCCTCCCTACCGTTGCGTATATTCACCAAGTTGCAAACATCGTGGAAGAGTCTCCAGCCGGCCACCGCACGGGCGTCCTCACGCGAGAGCTCCTCGACAATTTCGTCGATAATCTCGCGTGCATCAAACCCCTTGAGGTCGCCATCGAGAGTGTACTCCCTCAGGCTTGCAACAAGACAGTAATAATTTTTAGCCATAGTGTGTGTGGTCTATGAGTGTCCGATTAGTAGAGCATCTTAACCACCTTCTCCTTCAGGTACTCGGCCAGAAGTGCGCTGAAGTCCTCCTCGGTGAAGCTAATGTAGTAGCCACCATCCTTGGGAGCCACCTTGAAGCCACTCTT
>JAZQZA010000024.1:0-33072 GCA_045633765.1 Tidjanibacter sp.
CCTTCTTATCGAGGCCGGCCTTTGCGAACTCCTCTCGGAGGATGGCGTCGCTCTCCCTTACTGCCTCCAACCTGTCGCGAGTGATGGCGCCCAAGCACCTAACGCCCAAACCGGGGCCGGGGAATGGCTGACGATAGACCATCTCATAGGGCAAGCCGAGCTCAACACCACAAGCCCTCACCTCATCCTTGAAGAGCTGTTTGAGGGGCTCCACAAGGCCAAACTTCATATCCTCGGGCAGACCACCCACATTGTGGTGCGATTTGACCATCTTGGCGGTCTTGGTGCCACTCTCCACGATGTCGGGATAGATGGTACCCTGACCGAGGAAGTCGATGCCATCGAGCTTGCGAGCCTCCTCCTCGAATACGCGGATGAACTCGCCGCCGATAATCTTACGCTTCTGCTCGGGGTCCTCTACGCCCTCAAGCTTGGTAAGGAAGCGCTCGGTGGCGTCAACATATACGAGGTTGGCGCAGAGCTGTTTGCCGAATACCTCCACAACAGCCTCGCTCTCACCCTTACGCATAAGGCCGTGATTGACGTGTACGCACACGAGGTTGTTGCCGATAGCCTTGAGCAGCATTGCAGCTACAACAGACGAATCAACACCACCCGAGAGTGCCAACAGCACCTTCTTGTCGCCCACCTGCTGACGAATGAGCTCCACTTGGTCGCTGATAAAGTTCTTCATATTCCAGTTGGCCTCGGCCTTGCAAGTGTCGAACACAAAGCCTTTGACTGCCGCCTTGATGGCCTCCTCGTCGTCGGCAAAGGCAGCGAGTTTCACCTCGCAGAGTGCCTTGTCGTGACCTGCGGCAATCACAGGGAAGCCTGCCTTGTAGATCTCGGGCAGAACATCAATCTCCACGCCGTCAATCACATTGTTCTCGCCGCCATTGATAATCACGCCCTTAACATTAGGCAGCCCTTTCAGCTCCTCGGCGGTGATATCGTGGGGGTAAATTTCGCTATAAACACCCAGCGCACGGATAGCCCTTGCCAAAACGGTATTGTGGTGGCTACCGAGGTCGAGAATTACAATCATATCCTGTTTCATATCCCTCTATATATTTGAATTTTGAATTATGCTTTTTTGTCTCCCTACTCGCCACGGGTGTAGTTGGGAGCCTCCTTGGTGATGGTCACATCGTGGGGGTGGTTCTCAACAACCGCAGCCGAGGTGATTTTCACGAATTTGGCCTCGTGGAGCGCCTCAATATCCTTTGCGCCACAGTAGCCCATACCCGAACGCAGACCACCGATGAGCTGGTAGATAGTCTCACTCAAGGTGCCCTTGTAGGGAACGCGAGCCACGATACCCTCGGGTACAAACTTGCTCGAGTCGCACTTCTCGCTCTGGAAGTAGCGGTCCTTCGAACCTGCCTGCATAGCCTCAATGGAGCCCATACCACGGTAGGATTTGAACTTACGACCGTTGTAGATGATAGTCTCGCCGGGCGACTCCTCTACGCCTGCGAGCATCGAGCCCATCATTACGCAGTCACCGCCTGCGGCCAGAGCCTTCACAACATCGCCCGAGTAGCGCAAACCACCATCGGCAATGACGGGAACATCGTACTGGTGGGCCACCTTTGCGGCGTTGAAGATTGCCGAGAGTTGGGGCACGCCCACACCTGCAACGATACGGGTGGTGCAAATCGAGCCGGGACCGATACCGACCTTAATGCCGTCGGCACCTGCCTTAATGAGATACTCGGCAGCCTCGGCGGTAGCGATATTGCCAACCAGAACATCAATCTGGGGGAAGGCAGCCTTCACAGCCTTCAGGGTATTGGTAACATTTGCCGAGTGGCCGTGGGCAGTGTCAATAACAACAGCATCCACACCTGCCTCCACAAGTGCCTTAACCCTATCAAGCGTGTCGCTCGTAACGCCCACACCTGCGGCTACTCTCAAACGGCCCTTGTCGTCCTTGCACGCATTGGGATAGTCCTGAATCTTGGTGATGTCGCGGTAGGTAATAAGGCCCACAAGGCGGCCATCGTTATCCACAACGGGGAGTTTCTCAATCTTGTTCTTAAGCAGAATCTGCGAAGCCTCCTGAAGGTTGGGATTGGTGGTGGTCACCAGATTGCGACAGGTCATAACCTCGGCGATGGGGAGCGACATATCGGTCTGGAACCTCAGGTCACGGTTGGTTACAATGCCGATGAGCTTCATCTGGTCATCCACAACGGGAATACCACCGATGTGGTTCTCCTTCATAAGTCTCAATGCGTCACCAACGGTCTCCTCTTTGCTGATGGTCACGGGGTCGTAAATCATACCGCTCTCGGCCCTTTTGACCTTTCTCACCTGTGCCGCTTGTGCTGCGATGGACATATTTTTGTGAACCACGCCGATACCGCCCTCGCGAGCAATAGCGATAGCCATCTCGGCCTCGGTCACAGTATCCATTGCGGCCGAAACGATGGGGATATTCAGGCGGATGTTGCGCGAAAAGCGACTGCCGAGCGATACCATATTGGGGGTCACCTCGGAGTAGGCGGGAATCAGCAGCACATCGTCGAAGGTCATACCCTCTTGTGCGATTTTCTCTTCAATAAACGACATAGTAGTATTGTATTAAAATTTCTTCAATTTCTCGTCAATAATGATGGTCTTCGAGCGGTCGGCACCAACGGAGATGACTCCCACCTTAACACCCGTAACCTCCTCAATCTTCCTAACATAAGCCTTTGCAGCCTCGGGGAGTTCCTCGAACGATTTAACATTCGAGATATCCTCCTTCCAGCCCTCAAGCTCAATGAGTACAGGCTTGCAACGAGCCAGCTTGGCAATGGTTGCGGGAGGGTTCTCAATAACCTCACCATCCACCTCATAGCCCACGCAGATGGATACCTTATCGAGGCCCGAAAGTACATCGAACAGCATCAGAGCCCACGAGTCAACACCCGCCAGGCGGCTCACATAGCGAGCCACCACGGCGTCGAACCAACCTACCCTACGGGGACGGCCGGTGACGGTGCCATACTCGTGACCACGCTCCCTAATCTCCTCGGCCCTATTGTCAAAGAGTTCGGTTGGGAATGGGCCCTCGCCCACCCTTGTACAGTAGGCCTTGGCCACGCCCAGAACATTGTCAATCCACTTGGGCGATACACCTGCACCAACGGGCACGCTCGCCGACGAAGGAGTCGAAGAGGTGACATAGGGATAGGTGCCGTGGTCGATGCAGAGCATCATACCCTGTGCGCCCTCAAAGAGCACCTTCTGGTCGCTCTCAAGAGCCTCATTGATGAGTGCCGAGGTGTCGCAGATCATATGGCCAATCCTCTTTGCGAGTGCCATATACTGCTCATAGACAGCCTCAAACTCAAAGGTGTCAAGGCCCAACATCTCGAGCTCCATATTCTTAATAGCAAGAGCCTCCTTAAGCCTCTCGGCAAAGTACTCGGGCTCCAGCAGGTCACCCATACGGATACCCACACGGCTATACTTATCCGAATAGCAGGGGCCGATACCCTTCTTGGTGGTACCAATCTGCGAGCCTCCCTTGAAGGCCTCGTAGGCGCCATCCAGAGCCGAGTGGTAGGGCATAACCACAGCCGCACGGTCGGAGATGTAGAGCTGATAGTCGGTGATACCCTGCGAGTGGAGCCTCTCGAGTTCGTCCACAACGCTCTGGGGATTGATAACCATACCATTGCCCATCACATTTTTGGTCTTGGGGTTAAAGATACCCGAGGGGATACTCTGCAGGGAGTATTTGTGGCCATCGAAAACAACCGTATGGCCAGCATTGTTACCGCCCTGATAGCGCACCACCATATCGGCGCGACAGGCAAAATAGTCGGTAATCTTTCCCTTACCCTCGTCGCCCCACTGCGACCCTATTACAACCAATCTCTCTGACATTACTCTACTCCTCTATTTTATTGCGTTTGAAAATATAATCTACATTTTTCATATAGTACTCCAGCGTGAAGCACGAGGAGAGTTCCTCCTCGGTGAGGGTTGCCTTAACGGTGGGCTCCTCCTTGAGCAACTGCTCGTAGGAAGCACCCTCGGCCATAGCCCTCATTGCTACGGGCTGAACGGTATCGTAGGCCTTCTCCCTTGCAAAACCCTTGTCGATGAGTGCATTCATAACCCTCTGGGCAAAAATCACTCCATTGGTGCGGTAGATGTTGGCCTTCATCTGCTCCTCGAAGACAACCAGATTCTCGAGGATGCCCATCATACGGTTGAGCATATAGTCCAAGAGGATAGTCGCATCGGGCATAATGATACGCTCGGTTGCCGAGTGGGAAATGTCCCTCTCGTGCCACAGAGCCACATTGTCGTAGGCGGTAACCATATATCCCCTCAAAACCCTTGCGCAGCCGCAGATATTCTCGCTACTGATGGGGTTGCGTTTGTGGGGCATTGCGCTCGAGCCCTTCTGACCTTTGCCGAAGGCCTCCTCCACCTCGTGTACCTCGGTGCGCTGGAGGTTGCGAATCTCAAGAGCCATCTGCTCCAGGCTTGCACCAATCACAGCGAGGGTTGCCATATAGTAAGCGTGTCTGTCGCGCTGGATAACCTGTGTAGAGATGTTTGCGCTGTCAATGCCCAGCTTCTCACACACATAGTCCTGCACAAAGGGAGGGATGTTTGCGAAGTTACCCACCGCGCCACTAATCTTACCCACCTCTACGCCGCGGGCAGCGGTGCGGAAACGCTCCAGGTTGCGCCTCATCTCCTCATACCAGAGAACCCACTTGAGTCCAAAGGAGGTGATGTCGGCGTGAATGCCGTGGGTACGACCAATGCAGGGAGTGTATTTGAACCTGCGGGCCTGTTTCTTGAGCACCTCCATATACTTGATAAGGTCCTCCTCAATAATCTTGTTGGCCTGCGAGAAGAGGTAACCGTTGGCGGTATCCACTACATCGGTACTTGTGAGGCCATAGTGCACCCACTTGCGCTCCTCGCCGAGCGACTCGCTCACCGTGCGGGTGAAGGCAACGATGTCGTGACGAGTTTGGAGCTCAATCTCCTTGATGCGGTCGATGTTGAAGCTTGCCTTCTCCCACAGTTTCTCCACATCCTCGGCGGGCACTACGCCCAACTCTCGCCACGCCTCGGCAGCCAAAATCTCCACCTTCAGGTAGGCGTTAAACTTATTCTCCTCGGTCCAAACCTGGCGCATAACCTCGCGCCCATATCTTTCTACCATAACTATTTAGCAATTTGATTGAGGTAACATTCAATTGTATTTTCCATAAGGCACGCTCTGGTCATAGGACCACAGCCACCGGGTACGGGAGTGATAACCGAGGCCTTCTCTTTGCAAGCCTCGAAATCCACATCGCCGCAGAGTTTTCCCGTCTCGGGGTCACGATTGACACCCACATCGATAACCGCAGCACCCTCGCCCACCATATCGGCAGTGACAAATTTGGGACGACCGATGGCAACAACCAAGATGTCGGCCTGGCGAGTAACCTCTGCGAGATTTTTGGTGCGGCTGTGGCACATAGTCACCGTTGCGTTCCTGTCCAAGAGCAACTTCGACACGGGCAGGCCCACGATGTTGCTACGGCCGATTACAACAGCCTTCTTGCCGGCAATCTCCACTCCTGCCTTATCCAGCAGTTTGATAACGCCCTTGGGGGTGCAGGGAAGCACACACTCCTGTTTCTGCCACAGGGCAGCAACATTCAGCGGGTGGAAACCATCCACATCCTTCTCCTTGCTGATGGCGGCAATCACCTTCTCTTCGCTGATGTGCTTGGGAAGGGGAAGCTGCACCAGGATACCATCCACCCCTTTGTCCTGGTTGAGCTGCTCAATCAGGTCGAGAATCTCCTTCTCGCTCACATCGGCGGGACGGCGAATTGTGGTGTTCTTGAATCCCACCTCCACGGAGTCTTTGGCCTTGCCTGTCACATAGGAGACGCTTGCGGGGTCCTCGCCCACCAGAATTACCACCAAGTGGGGTGCTCTGCCATATTGAGCAGTATAGTTTTTCACATCGGCTGCCATTTGAGCCTTGAGCTCGGCAGCCAAATCTTTACCACTAATAATCATATATTTACTCCCTTATATTTAATCCAAAACTTTATGTCCGATATCCCTTCTGTGGAAAAGGCTATCGCACTCAATCCTATCGATTGCCGCGTGTGCCATCTCTCGTGCAGCGGCGAGATTCTCACCCCTGCCGACAACCATCATAACCCTGCCACCTGCGGTAACGAGTTCTCCGTCACGCTCGGCAGTGCCCATATGGTAGATAGTGGCCTCCACATCCTCGGTGCCCTTAATCACAGCGCCCTTGGCATAGCTGCCGGGGTAGCCCTTGGATGCGAGTACAACGCCGAGCATAGCCTCCTCGCTCCACTCCGTAGCGCACTCGCGGGACTCGATGGCTGCAACAAAGAGGTCGTAGATGTCGCTCTTGAGGCGGGGCAGAACAACTTCCGTCTCGGGGTCACCAAAGCGAGCATTGAACTCAATAACTTTGGGGCCCTCGGTAGTGAGGATAAGACCGCCATAGAGCACACCCACAAAGGGAACGCCCTCCTCGACCATCGCTTTGGCCGTAGCCTTCATAATCTTCTCCAGAGCGACCTCGCGAATCTCCTCAGTAACGAAAGGAACGGGACTATAGGCACCCATACCGCCCGTATTGGGGCCCTTGTCGCCCTCATAAGCCCTCTTGTGGTCCTGTGCCATAGCTAGAGGATAGACTCTCTCGCCCGACACCACACACATAAACGAGAACTCGGGGCCATCGAGGAAGTCCTCCACAACAACCCTACCTTTGCCGAAGCTCTCATCCAGAAGCATATCCTTCAGCGCTGCATCGGCCTCCTCATAGCTCTCTGCCACAACAACGCCTTTGCCGGCTGCAAGTCCGTCGTACTTGATAACGGCGGGCAAAGCGCGCGAGAAGACATACTCTTTAGCCTCCTCGTAGCTATCGAAGGCCTCATAGCCAGCCGTTGGGATGGCATATTTGGCCATCAATCGTTTGGCAAACTCCTTGCTACTCTCAATCTGTGCAGCAGCCTTTGTGGGACCAAAAATCTTCAGTCCCTCCTGCTGGAAACGATCGACAATACCCACTGCAAGAGCAGCCTCGGGGCCCACAACCGTAATGTCAATGGCGTTGGTCTTTGCAAAGGACAAAAGCGCCCCCACATCCTCCACACCAATCTTCACATTCTCGGCCTGACGAGCGATGCCCGCATTGCCGGGTGCACAATATATCTTCTCAACTTGGGGTGAGCGCGAGAGCGCATCCACAATGGCGTGGCACCTGCCACCGCTACCCACTACCAAAACTCTCTTGTTCTTCATATCTATATATTAATGTTTGAAGTGGCGCATACCTGTAAAGAGCATTGCAATACCCTTCTCGTTGGCCTTCTTGATTGCGTCCTCGTCGCGGATGCTGCCGCCGGGCTGAACGATAGCCACAACGCCATATTTCGAAGCCAACTCAACGGTGTCATCAAAGGGCAAAAAGCCATCCGAAGCCAACACAAGACCCTCGGTAGCACCTGCTGCCTTGGCCTGATTGAGGGCAATCTCTGCCGAGCCTACGCGGTTCATCTGACCTGCGCCCACGCCCAGCGTTTTGCCATCCTTAACAACCACAATGGCATTGGACTTCACGTGTTTAACAATCCTCCAGCCGAAGTTCATATCCACCAGCTCCGAGGCCTCGGGTTTGCGCTCCGTAACACACATATCGGCCGTAATGTCGAGGCAATCGGTGTCGGCATCCTGAACCAGCAAGCCGCCCGTAACGCCAACATACTGCCTCTGGGGAGCCTTCACTCCGTCCATCTCGACCTCCAGCAGTCGGAGGTTCTTCTTCGAGGCGAGTACTTCCAGAGCCTCGGGCTCAAACGAGGGAGCCATAACAATCTCGAGGAAGATGGGTTTCATCATCTGGGCAACCTCGGCAGTCAAGGGGCGGTTCACGGCAACAATACCGCCATAGATGCTCACCTTATCGGCCTCGTAGGCCCTCTGCCAAGCCTCGGCAATATCCTTGCCGATACCTGCGCCACAGGGGTTCATATGCTTGAGTCCCACAGCAAAAGGCTCCGAGAACTCCCTCACAATCTGCAATGCAGCATTTGCATCCTGAATGTTGTTGTAGGAGAGCTCCTTGCCGCCCAACTGTTTGGCGTGTGCCACCGAGTAGCTAACCTTCTCACCCGAGCGGTAGAAGGCAGCTTTCTGATGGGGATTCTCGCCATAGCGAAGGCTCTGCACAGCGTCGAACGAGAGGAAGAGTTTCTCCTGAAGACCTGCAGCCTTACGCATATAGGTTGCAATGTGGCTATCATAGAGAGCCGTATGGGTGTAGGCCTTGGCCGAGAGCATAAGGCGGGTTTCGGGCTTGGTGTTGCCCTCCGCACGAATCTCCTCCAAAACCATAGCGTAGTCGTTGGGGTCGCAGACCACGCTCACCGAAGCGTAGTTCTTGGCAGCCGAGCGGAGCATTGAGGGGCCACCGATGTCGATATTCTCCACAGCCTCCTCCATAGTCACACCCTCCTTTGCGATGGTTGCCTCAAAGGGATAGAGGTTTACGCAGACCATATCAATTGTCTCAATGCCATTCTCGGTAAGCTGTGCCATATGGTCTTCTTTGTCGCGGCGAGCGAGCAGACCACCGTGCACCTTGGGGTGCAGGGTTTTTACTCGGCCCTCACAAATCTCGGGGAAGCCCGTAACATCGCTAATATTGGTCACCTTCAGGCCGCTATTCCTCAATGCAGCCAGAGTGCCACTTGTGGAGATAATCTCCCAGCCCATCTCGGCGAGGGCTGTGGCAAACTCCACCACTCCCCTCTTATCGCTAACGCTAACTAACGCTCTCATTATTTGTCTATTATCTTATTAATCGTTTCTACATAAAGTTTGTGTTCGGCCCTGTGAATCATCGCCTCCAGCTCCTCGATGTCGTCGCCCTCATAGGGAACGGCCACCTGCGAGATAATCTTTCCGCCATCGAGCGTTGCATCTACATAGTGAATCGTCACGCCATAGACCTTCACGCCATACTCGAAGGCGTCCCTGATGCCGTGGGCACCTGGAAATGCAGGGAGCAATGCAGGGTGGATATTTACGATGCGGCCGCCGTAGCGCTCCAATAGTTCCTCGCCAATGATGCGCATATAGCCCGCAAGGCAGACAAGGTCCACTCCGAGCTCATCCATCCTGTCGGCAATCATCTTCTCAAACTCCCTCTTGGAGGCAAACTCTTTGGGGTTGAACACCAGAGTCTCAACGCCAAATTTTCCGGCCCTCTCAACCACATAGGCACCCGCCTTGTCGCAGACACACAGCACCACCTCGGCGCCGATGGCACCACTCTGGCACCCCGCTGCTATGGCTTCGAAGTTTGAGCCACTACCACTTGCAAATACGGCCAACCTTTTCATTTACAGCATTTTTACGCCCTCACCTTCAACAACTCGGCCAATAACGCTGGCCTTCTCACCACACTCCCTAAGGATGGCAATAACCCTCTCGGCGTCCTTCTCCTCGACGGCCACAACCATACCGATACCCATATTGAAGATGTTGAACATCTCCCTATGAGGCACTTTACCGTAGTGCTCCAGCAGGCGGAAGACGGGAAGAATTTCCCAGCTTCCCTCCTTAACCTCTACGCCCTGTCCCTCTTTGAGGATGCGGGGAATATTCTCGTCGAAGCCGCCACCGGTGATGTGAGCCAGACCGTGAACATCCACCTCGGCAAGGACTTTATGCATCTGCTTAACATAAATCTTGGTGGGGGTAAGGAGCATTTCGCCAAGAGTCTGCTCACCCGTGAGCTCATATTTCTCACCGAGCTTGAGGCCATTGTCGGCAACAATCTTCCTCACAAGGCTGAAGCCGTTGGAGTGAACACCGCTCGAGGCAATACCCACGAGCACATCGCCCACAGCCACCTTCGAGCAGTCGATGAGTTTGGCCTTCTCCACAGCGCCAACAGTGAAACCTGCGATGTCATACTCGCCCTCGGAGTACATACCGGGCATCTCGGCGGTCTCGCCGCCCACAAGCGCACAACCTGCCTGACGGCAACCCTCGGCAACACCCGACACAATAGCCTCCACAGTTGCAGGGTGGTTCTTGCCCACAGCTACATAGTCGAGGAAGATGAGGGGCTCGGCGCCCTGTGCCAAAACATCATTCACACACATTGCCACAGCATCAATACCGATGGTGTCGTGTTTGTCCATCTCAAAGGCCAACTTCAGTTTTGTACCCACACCGTCGGTGCCACTCACCAGCACGGGGTGCTCATAGCCCAGCGAGTCCAAATCGAACATACCACCGAACGAACCGATGTTACCCATACTACCCTTGCGAGTGGTCGAAGCAACGTGTTTTTTGATGCGGCTTACAACCTCATATCCTGCCTCAAGATTAACACCAGAGGCCTCATAACTCTTTGCCATATATATAGTTCAGAATTTTGTTTGATTATTATTTTACATTCTTTTGGTATCGTTTATAGCGCGAGGCCTCCTCATCAACCAGATAGAGGTCTGTGGGGTACTTGCCATCGAAGCAAGCCATACACATCTCACACCTATCGCCCGAAGCCATCAGAGCATCACAGGAGAGGAATGCCAACGAGTCGGCCTCGATGTAGTCCCTAACCTCTTCAACGCTCTTATGTGCCGAAATGAGCTCATCTTCGGTGGAGGTATCCACACCATAGAAACAGGGGTGTTTCATTGCGGGCGAGGCGATTCTCACATGCACCTCCGTAGCGCCGGCCTCCTTGAGCAGTCTGACAATTCGTTTGGAGGTCGTACCCCTCACAATTGAGTCGTCGACCATCACAACCCTCTTGCCACCGACAATGCTCCTTACGGCCGAGAGTTTCATCCTCACACCCTTCTCCCTCATACTCTGCGAGGGCTGAATGAAGGTGCGGGCCACATACTTACTCTTCACAAGTCCCATCTCATAGGGGATGCCACTCGCCTCGGCATAACCGATGGCGGCACTGAGGCTCGAATCGGGAACGCCAATAACGATGTCGGCATCCACGGGCGACTCTTTGAAGAGCAATTTGCCGCTCTCCTTGCGGAAAGTGTGCACATTGCAGCCATCGATGTCGCTATCGGGACGAGCGAAGTAGATATACTCCATCGAGCACATATTGAAGTGCTTATAGGCCGAGAAGTGGTTGCTGCGGATGCCGTGGTGGTCAATCGAGATAACCTCTCCGGGCTCCACATCCCTCACATACTCGGCGCCAATAACCTCAAACGCACAGGTCTCACTCGAAATCACCCAGCTGCCATCTTTCAGGCGGCCAAGCGACAGAGGTTTCAGACCGTGTTTGTCCCTGCACGCATAGATTCGCTTGGGGGTCATAATGAGGAACGCAAAGGCTCCCTCCACCATATTCAGCGCCTCCATAATGGAGTGAATACGGTCCACGTGGGCCTGTGCGGCATCCTTCTTAATGAGGTTGGCAATAAGCTCACAGTCCGACGAGGTGAGGAAAAGACTTCCCTTATCCTCAAGGTATTTCCTCAAACGATTGGCATTCACAAGTTTGCCATTGTAGGAGATTGCGAAGTCGCCGGTACCGTGATGGAACACGATGGGCTGGATGTTCTCCGTTACCTCTCCACTACCGGCATTGGTGTATAGCACCTGACCGATGGAGATGTTACCCTCCAGCGAGGCCAAGTTGCGCTCACTAAATACCGTATTAACAAGTCCCGGACCCTTGATATAGCGGAGTGCGCCATCCTTGGCGCTCACTATACCACAGCCCTCCTGTCCCCTATGCTGGAGCGAATGGAGTCCATAGTAGCAGATATTGGCAGCATCCTCGGAGCCATAGATACCAAAAACGCCACACTCCTCCTGCAATCTTTTCTCTTCGGAGTTCATCCCTATAATATATTATTTAATGGTATTCAATCGTGCGTTAATTTCCTCGTAGGCCTCAATCACCTTGCCCATATCCCTGCGGAAGCGGTCTTTGTCGAGCTTCTCGTTGGTCTTGGCATCCCACAGACGGCAGGTGTCGGGGCTAATCTCGTCGGCCAGAACAATCTTACCATCGGCAGTCTTACCAAACTCAATCTTGAAGTCTACAAGGCGAATACCCACCTGTGCGAACATATCAATCAGCACCTTATTGATGCGAGCGGTGAGGTCGTAGATCTCTGCCAGCTCCTCATAGGTGGCAGCACCCAGAGCTACAGCGTGGTGGTCGTTGATCAGAGGATCGCCAAGTGCGTCATCCTTGTAGCAAATCTCAAAGATGGTGTTGGGTGCGGGGGTACCCTCCTCAATGCCGAGGCGTTTGGCCATCGAACCTGCGATGACATTCCTCACGATAACCTCCAGAGGAATAATCGATACGTGCAAGCAGAGCTGGTCGCGCTCATTGAGAGTCTCAATGTAGTGGGTGGGGATACCCGCAGCCTGCAACTGGTGGAACACGATGGTCGAAATCTTGTTGTTCAGAACACCTTTGTTCTCGATGGTTGCCTTCTTGATGTTGTTGAAAGCGGTTGCGGCGTCCTTATAGTGGATAATTACTTTACCCTCCTCATCTGTTGCAAATACCTGTTTTGCTTTGCCCTCATAGAGCATCTCTAACTGTTTCATTTCCTGATATTTTTTATTTGTTTGACTAATTATTTCTTCTGAAAGTAGCGAACTGCGTTGTGGAACAAGTTCTGCTCCTTATTGCCCGCAATGTTCTTCATAAGGCCCTTCTCATAGCGCTCCGAGTGGCCCATCTTGCCGAGGATTCTACCATCGGGCGAGATGATACCCTCAATAGCCTCCGTCGAACCATTGGGGTTCTCGGGCGAGTGCATTGTTGCATTACCCTGGCTGTCGGCATACTGGAAGGCAATCTGTCCACCCTCGCGCAACTGCTGTGCAAGAGTCGCATTTGCCACAAATTTACCCTCACCGTGCGATGCTGCAATCGAGTGCAACTCACCAAGGGTGAAGCCCTCCAGCCAAGGCGAGGCCACCGAGCCTACCCTTGTCGTTACAATCTGCGAGATGTGGCGGTTGATGTCGTTATGGAAGAGCGTGGGCGACTCTACGGTGAGCTCACCGATGCGGCCAAAGGGCAGCAGGCCCGACTTAACCAATGCCTGGAAGCCGTTGCAGATACCGAGGATGAGTCCTCCCCTCTGCTGAAGGCGCTCAATAGCAGCCTTAACCCTCTGATTCAAGAGCACATTGGCGATGAACTTACCGCTACCATCGGGCTCATCACCTGCCGAGAAGCCACCACTGATGGCCAGAATGTGGCACCCGTCGATGTGGCGAGCCATCTCCTCGGTCGAGCGCTCAATATCCTCGGCAGTGAGGTTGCAGAATACCGACATCCTCACCTCGGCACCCTCCATAGAGAATGCCTTTGCCATATCATAGTCGCAGTTGGTACCGGGGAATACGGGGAGATAGACCACAGGGTGCTCTACCATCTCACCCTCCCAACGGGTGGTGTTCTCCTTGGACGATGCGTTCTCAACAGCGCCTTCAAGACCACTACGGTCGGCATAGACCTCCGTAAAGTGCTGGCGGTTTGCCTCATAAAGCTCCTCAATGGACATCTTCTCGCCATTGACGGTGAGCTGTTTACTATCATTGGTCCTACCCAGCAACTCGAAGTGGGGGTAGTCGAGTTCCTTGTTGCTCTCCACAACGATAGAGCCATAAGCCCAATCGAAAAGGTCACGCTCACTAACCCTCACCTCGGCACCAATCTCGTTACCAAAGCTCATCTTGGCCAGCGCCTCGGCCACGCCACCAAAGCCCACTGCATAAGCGGCGGTGATGTTGCCTGCAAATATCTTATGGCGTACGGTCTCGTAGATATCCACGAGCTCCTGCGTGTCGGGCATAAAGTTCTTCAGCGGAGTGTGGCGCACCAAATAGAGGTAGCTATCCTGCGACTTCCACTCGGGGCTAATCACAACCCTGTCATCCACAGCTGCCACACCAAAGGCAACAAGCGTGGGAGGAACATTGATATCCGCAAAGGTGCCACTCATAGAGTCCTTGCCACCAATCGAGGGCAGACCCAATGCTACCTGCATACGCAACGCGCCGAGCAGGGCTGCCAGAGGCTTACCCCACGCCTTGCGGCTGGTCATCTTCTCGAAATACTCCTGATAGGAGAACCTCATCTTATCGTACTCGGCACCTGCAGCCACTGCCTTGGCAACAGCATCAACCACTGCATAGGCGGCACCGTGATAGGGGCTCCAACTGCTCAAATAGGGGTTGAAGCCATAGGCCATCATACTTGCCGTATGGGTTGTGTGATTGCCAACGGGGAGTCTCTGTACGCTCACCTGTGCCTCACTTCGCTGCGTTTTACCGCCAAATGGCATAAGTACGGTCGAGCGACCAATGCTCGAGTCGAACATCTCAACTAGGCCCTTCTGTGAGGTCACATTGTCGTCGGCAAGCACCCTCTTAAACTTCTCCGTCAGACTCTCGCCATCAACGCTGCGCTCGAAGGGATTCTGCTCCTCCACAGCGCCCACCGTAGCCTCGGCGTAGTGTTTTGCACCTGCCGAGTCGATGAACTCACGACTCAGGTCGGCCACCACATCCTCGCCGTAGAACATCCTCATCCTACCCGTCGAGGTCACATCGGCCACGTGTACCACCTCGAGGTTCTCCTCGCGGCAGTAGCGCTCAAACTCCTCTTTATCCTTGGCCTCCACAACTACCGACATACGCTCCTGCGACTCGCTGATGGCGATTTCGGTACAATTAAGGCCACTATATTTGGTCCTTACTCGGTCCAGATAGATGTCAAGGCCGTCGGCAAGCTCACCAATGGCCACACTCACTCCACCTGCACCAAAGTCGTTGGACTTCTTAACAAGGCGAGTAACCTCGGGGCGGCGGAACAGACGAGCAATCTTCCTCTCCTCGGGAGCATTACCCTTCTGCACCTCGCTACCACACTCCTCAATCGACGAGGCATTGTGCTCCTTCGACGAGCCCGTGGCACCACCGATACCATCCCTGCCTGTGCGGCCACCGAACATAAGAATCACATCTCCCTCGGCGGGGCTCTCACGTCTTACGCAGTCGGCCTTCACGGCGCCAACTACGGCACCAATCTCAAGCCTCTTGGCTACATAATCGGGATGATAAACCTCTCTTACGTGGGTTGTTGCCAGACCAATCTGGTTGCCATACGACGAGTAGCCGGCAGCAGCCCTCAAGGAGATAACCCTCTGGGGCAGTTTGCCCTTCATCGTCTCGCCCACGGGGAGATAGATATTTCCTGCACCCGTCACCCTCATAGCCTGATAGACATAGCTACGGCCACTCAGCGGGTCACGAATTGCTCCACCCAAGCAGGTAGATGCGCCACCGAAGGGCTCAATCTCTGTGGGGTGGTTGTGTGTCTCATTCTTGAACTGCAAGAGCCAACGCTCCGACTTGCCATCCACATCCACATCGACATAGATGCTGCAAGCGTTGTTCTCCTC
This sequence comes from Tidjanibacter sp., assembly GCA_045633765.1. Lineage (GTDB taxonomy): Bacteria > Bacteroidota > Bacteroidia > Bacteroidales > Rikenellaceae > Tidjanibacter. Next base: position 15,495 of record JAZQZA010000024.1, read on the forward strand.
GCTCTGCTCCATATCATCCAGCAGGCCCTGTTTGCGCAGATACCTTGCGCCGATTGTTGCAAGGTCCATCAGGCAGAGGCTCTTGCCCTCACGGCCCAACTTCTTGCGGATATTCTTCCACATCTGCACCGCATCGGCAATATCGTCCTTGACGAACGACTCCTCCACCTCAATATCCGTAAGTTCGGTAGTGAAGGTAGTGTGGCGACAGTGGTCACTCCAATAGGTATCCAGGATGCGGAGCTCGGTTTCGTTGGGCTCTCTACCCTCCTTGGTGAAGTAATTGACCACCTCCATCAGGTCGTCGCCATTCATTGCCAGTCCTTTGGTCTTGCAGTACTCGTCGGCTTCCTGACGGGTAATGGAGGTGAAGCCCTCCAAAACCTCCACGGGTTTGGCCGTAGCCCTCTCGGCGGGGGCAAGAACGGAGAGGTCTTTCTCGCGCGACTCCACCGTATTGATGCAGTAGTGGGCAATCTTTGCCATCTCCTGCTGGCCAACACTCTGGTCGAAGATGAGCAGTTTGGCGCTGCGAATCTCAACCTTTGCGGTGGGCTCCAGAAGTTTGACACACTCCTCGGCCGAGGCAGCCCTCTGGTCGAACTGACCGGGGAGACACTCAATGGCCAAGTGGGGCTCATTGCCAAAATCTACGCTGTCGGTCACCCTGTCGGTTGCCTTCTCGCCAAATACCCTGTAGCGGCTCTGCTCAACCAGCTCATCACTGAAGCCGAAGAGGTCATAGACGCACAAGAGGCGCAACGATGCAATGTTCAGTCCGAGATTGGAGTTAAGCTCCCTGCGAAGGCTCTCGGCCTCCACTCTGAAGGGTTCGCGTTTCTCTACAAATATGCGGTGGATGTTATTGTTCATATCTTATGTTTGGGTAGTATTGCTTTCTGTTTTAGTCTGAAGTCCCGTTCTAAATCTCCGATTCGAGGACTTTCTTTGCCTGCTCGGCGCGGAAGTCGTCAAGCTTGGCCTTCATTTCGGGGTCAGTGATTGAGAGCATTGCCACAGCGAGCAATGCAGCATTCTTGGCGCCATCAATACCCACTGTTGCCACAGGGATACCCGAGGGCATCTGCACCATCGACAGGAGCGAGTCCAAGCCCTCCAGCGAGCGCGACTTAATGGGTACGCCGATTACGGGCAGTGTGGTGAAGGCCGCAACCACACCGGCGAGGTGTGCAGCCCCTCCGGCTCCGGCAATGATTGCCGCAAAGCCACGCTCTCTTGCGCCACTTGCCCACTCCTCCAACTGGTGAGGTGTGCGGTGTGCGCTCAAGACTTTTTTCTCATACTCCACTCCGAACTGCTCCAAAATAGCAGTCGCTCCCGACATCACGCCCCAGTCGCTTGTCGAACCCATTACAACGCCAACTTTCATATCTATTTCTTAAGTAAAATTATCATAAAAGAGTGACCGCCAACATTTTAAGTCGGCGGTCATCTCCTATCTACTGTTCACACTTGGTCGCAACTTTTGCATTCTGGCGGTCACACTTTTCCGCAGCAAGGGCCATCTTTACTCCCCACAACATTTGGCCAGCACACACTGTGCCCGCTCTCTCTCGTCGTAGACGATTGCCAATGGATATATCTTGCAAATGCCTCATCAATGTAACTTCCTGAAGGTTGTGGTACCCTAAAGCACCCGTTCAACCTTGCAAAAATATAAAATTTTCTCGTGTGAAAAAAATTAAGTTATTAATAACTTATTAACAAATTCCTACAATTTCGCCTTCGACTCGCAATACACGCAGCGATACTTGCCGGGCTTGTCGGTGCGAGGACGGAAGAGCGAATCCACGTTCTCCATATTGGAGATGCAGCGTTTGTTGCTACATACATACTCGTTGCGAACAACATCGGCAGGAATCAAATCGATGGTTTTGCTATCGTCCTTTGCCCACTCAAGAAGTTTCATAATCAGAGCCATACGAACGAACTTACCATTCTCAACCTGACGGAAGTAGGCAGCCCTAGGATCGGCATCAACCTCCACAGTGATCTCGTTCACACGAGGCAGGGGGTGAAGGATGCACATGTTGGGACGAGCATTTTTGAGCTTGGCGGGATCCAAAATGAAGCTGTCTTTTACGCGATCGAACTCATCCTCATCCAAGAAACGCTCCTTCTGTACGCGAGTCATATAGAGGATATCCAACTCACCCATAACCTCCTCCATAGTAGCAACCTCTTTATAGGGGATGTTGTTCTTCTCACACACCTCGTGCCTCATATAGCTGGGCAGGCGCAGCTGCTCGGGAGCGATGAGCACAACCTTGATGCCCTCATAGCGCGACATAGCCTTAATGAGCGAGTGAACCGTACGGCCAAAGCGGAGGTCACCGCAGAAACCGATGGTGAGGTTATCGAAGCGACCAACCTCGCGTTTGATGGTCAGAAGGTCTGTAAGGGTCTGGGTGGGGTGGCTGTGGCTACCGTCACCGGCGTTAATAACGGGGATGCGCGAGTTGTTGGCGGCAACGAGTGCAGCACCCTCCTCAAAGTGGCGCATTGCGATAATATCTGCAAAGCAGTTGATGGTCTTGGTTGTGTCGGCGCAGGTCTCGCCTTTAGCAACCGAGGAGCTCTTTGCATCCGAGAAACCGAGAACTGTACCACCAAGCTCCAGCATTGCCGAAGTGAAGCTCAAACGAGTGCGAGTACTTGGCTCATAGAAGAGAGTTGCGAGTTTCTTACCCTTGCAAGCCTCTGTATATTTTTCACGATTTTCGATGATGTCCTCTGCAAGAGTGATGATTTCGTTAAGCTCCTGCATTGAGAGGTCGGTGGGGTCAATCAAGTGTCTCATATTCGTATTGTTATTTAATTTGGATTAAAGTATTAATTTAACTAACCTATTTTTTGTATTTCCTTCTATTTCTGCATCCAGCTCTCATCCTGAGGATTGGCCATAAACCTCTTCAGGCGAGCCTCATCCTCGGGGGCAATGTAGCCCTGCTCAACGGCAACCTCCACAAGGGTATCGAAGTTGGAGAGCGAGTAGTTCACAACATTTGCAGCAGCGAGTCTTTCAAGGCCTTTCTTCATTCCGTAGGTGAAGATACTTACAACGCCCAGCACCTCGGCACCAGCCTCTCGCAAAGCCTCCACAACATCGATGCAACTACCACCGGTCGAGATGAGGTCTTCGATTACAACTACCTTTGCACCCTGCTCTAGGCGGCCCTCAATGCGGTTGCCACGGCCGTGGTCCTTTGCGCTACCACGAACATAGCCCATAGGCATATCCAGAATGTCGGCAGCAATGGCTGCGTGGGCGATACCTGCGGTGCTCGTACCCATCAGTACCTCAGCCTCGGGGAAACGCTCCTTGACGGTCTCAGCGATGGTGTTCTCAACAATCTTGCGCGAGGCAGGAGCGGTGAGAATCAGGCGGTTGTCGCAATAGATGGGGCTTTTGATTCCGCTGGCCCAAGTGAAGGGCTCGTTGGGACTCAAAAATACTGCTTTGATTTTCAGAAGCTCGGCAGCAATAATTTTCTCTGTTGTCATATAAAGTTCTGTGTTATTGTATTACAAATTCAAAAACTCACTCACACACCTGCGGTATGCAGCAACGGGGTCCTCGGCAGCAGTGATGGGGCGGCCCACAACGATATAATCCGAGCCAATCTCTCTGGCCTTTGCGGGCGAGGTGATGCGCACCTGATCATCGGCGGCCGAATCGGCAAAGCGGATGCCGGGAGTGATGGTCATAAACTCACCACCGCAAGCCTCCTTGACAATGCTCGACTCCAAAGGCGAGCACACAACACCATCCAGACCTGCCTCCTTGGCATTCTGTGCATATTTGATGATGGTGTCACCGATGGTGGCGCCAATCAGCAGTTCTTGCTGCATAGTCTGCTCCGAGGTCGAGGTGAGCTGGGTTACGGCAATAAGCAGAGGCCTTGAGCCATCCTCACGGGTGAGGCCCTCCCTGGCGGCTCTCATCATCTCCACAGTACCTGCGGCGTGAACATTCACCATATCCACATCCAGAGCCGAGAGCACCTTCATAGCCTTGCGTACCGTATTGGGAATATCGTGGAGTTTCAGGTCGAGGAAGATTTTGTGTCCCCTCTTTTTAATCTCCTTTACGATTGCATTGCCCTCCGCATAGTAGAGCTCCATACCGATTTTCAAAAAAGGTTTGCGCTCCTCGCCTTCGAACTTATCGAGGAAGGAGATAGTCTGTTCTGCCGAGGCAAAATCACAAGCAATAATTACATCTTTTGCATTCATCACTTTACAATACCAATTATATCTGACAATTTTTCAATTCCAAGTCGTTCCATCTCCCCAGGGAGCGCCTCAATAATCTCTTTGCAGGCGTAGGGGTTGCGCAGATTGGCTGCACCCACCTCCACAGCCGAGGCTCCGGCCATCATCATCTCAATAACATCCGAGGCACTCTCCACACCTCCGCAACCAATTACGGGGATGTTGCACGCCTTGGATACCTGATAGACCATCCTTACAGCCACAGGGAATACTGCAGCACCCGAAAATCCACCCATCTTATTGGCAATAATAGGCCTGCGGGTGCGGGTGTCGATTCTCATACCGAGCATTGTATTAATAAGGCAGATGCCGTCGGCTCCAGCCTCCTCGGCAGCCTTGGCGATAGCCACAATGTCGGTCACATTGGGAGTAAGTTTCACATACAAGGGTTTTGTAACAACCGCCTTCACGGCCCTTACAACCTCTGCTACCGAGTCGGGCGATGTGCCAAAACTCATACCGCCACCGTGCACATTGGGACACGACACATTAAGCTCGATAATCTCCACCTGCTCCTCGTGGGTGATTTTTTGGCAGCACTCCACATACTCATCTATCGAAAAGCCACTAATATTGGCGATGATGGGTTTGTGGAACTTTTCGCGCATCTTGGGCAACTCCTCCGCGATGACTGCATCAATACCTGGGTTTTGCAGTCCCACAGCATTGATCATACCCGAGGTGCACTCTGCAACACGAGGCAGAGGGTTACCATAGCGTGCCTCGCGAGTGGTGCCCTTGAAGGATATGGAGCCCAGAATGTTGATGTCATAGAACTCGCTCATTCCATAGCCGTAGCCAAAGCAGCCGCTGGCGGGAATCACAGGGTTGTCGAGCCTCACACCGCTCAACTCAACCGACAAATCTCTCTTTACTTCCATATCAAATCCTCCTTCTTAAATACGGGGCCCTCTTTGCAGATTCGTTTGTTGCCGCTCTTGGTCTCCACGCTGCAGCACATACATACGCCAAAACCGCAAGCCATCCTCTCATCGAGGCTCACCTCGCCACTCCACTCTAGCGAGCCGCACACTGCCCTTAACATAGGCATAGGGCCACAGGCGTAGAAATAGTCGCAGCAGAGCCTCTCCTCGCGGATAACATCGGTAACAAAACCTTTGGTACCCATTGAGCCATCAACGGTGGCCACATAGCACTCCACGCCAATCGACTCAAACATCTCCTTCGCTACAACATCCTTTGCAGAGTTGAAGCCGAGAATCACAACGGGTTTTGCACCCCTTGCAAGTAGTTTCTTCGCGAGGTTATAAAGAGGAGCGCAGCCGATACCGCCACCAAGCAGTGCGGGGCGAAGGGTGGTTACTCCCTCGGTAAAACCATTGCCAAGTCCCGTCAGAAGGTCCAACTCGGCACCCTCCTTCAGGAGGCTCATAGCCTTGGTGCCCTCGCCCACGATGTCGTAGAGCAGAGTGATGGTCTGCTCATCGTAGTCGCAAATCGAGATAGGACGGCGCAAAAACTTACCCTCCACAGCAACATTCACAAACTGTCCTGCGCAGGTGATGTATTGGGTGTCACCCTCCAAAACCATCAGCATAGTCTTGGCAGACAGAGGTCGGTTGGTCACCACTTTGTATATATTCCTTTTGTACATAGTCTATTTTTCGTATGCAATTTTACCACCCGAGAGAGTCAGCAACACCTCGCCACGCAGACGCATACCTGCCAGCGGTGTGCTCTTGCCCATAGAGAGGAACGCCGAGGGATCCACCGTAAACTCCGAGCGGAAGTCCACAAGCGTTGCATCAATCACCTCTCCGCGCTTAATGCCGCCGCCAATACCAAGTATTCTACGAGGGTTAATGGCCATAATCTCCACCAACTTCTCGAGTGTGATGATTCGACCGGCAACCATAAATGTATAAATCGCCGCAAGCGATGTTTCGATGCCCACAACGCCCATTGCGCTCTTCTCCAAACCACGAGCCTTCTCCTCGGCGGAATGGGGCGCGTGGTCGGTGGCGATAACATCAATCGTTCCGTCGGCAACACCAGTGCGCAGAGCCTCCATATCCTCTCGTGAGCGCAAGGGAGGATTCATCTTGAATCTGCCCTCCTCTCGCATATCCTCATCACACAGAGCCAGATAGTGGGGTGCGGTCTCACAAGTAACCTTCACTCCCCTACGCTTCGCCTCACGGATGAGTTCCACACTCTCCTTGGTTGAGATGTGGCACACGTGCAGACGACAACCCGTCTTCTCTGCCAACTCAATATCTCTCTTCACCTCGGCCCACTCGCTCTCGGAGCAGATACCCTTGTGACCGTGGGCCTTTGCCCACTCTCCATCGTGGATGTAGCCACCCTTAAGAAGGCTCTCGACCTCACAGTGGGCAGCCAAAATCTTACCCGTCGGAGCAATCTGCCTCATTGCCTCCTCCATAACCTCTGCTGACTGAACACCCGTTCCGTCATCCGAGAAGCCTGCAACAAAGGGGGCAAGCGTTTGGTAATCCACACACTCGTTGCCGCTACGGGCGGTAGTGATGGTTGCATAGGGAAGAACGTCGATTATGGCGTCGCGCTCGATGATGTCGAACTGCTCCTTGATGTGCTCCAGCGAGTCGGGTGCAGGATTGAGGTTGGGCATAGGGCAAACGGTGGTGAAACCGCCACGAGCCGAAGCGCGTGTGCCGCTGGCAATGGTCTCCTTGTAGCCATAGCCTGGCTCCCTGAGGTGAACGTGCATATCCACCAGACCGGGGAGCAACATTTTGCCCGAGGCCTCCACTACTCTCACCCCCTCACGAGGGGCAATATGGTCGGAAATCTCCACAACGCGACCATCCTCTACAAGGACATCGCGCTGCACAAACGAATCCTCAAGCCACACCTTTGCGCCACTTATCAACAGACTCACACTTGCCGTACAATTCATATCTATTCTCCCTTTTTGCCCAAATGTAGGCATAAAAAAAGAGGCAACTCGCGGGGGCGACTTACCTCTATATTACCGAAAACGACAAAAGACAACGCGACCTGTTGAAGCTCTCTTTGCGGATTTTATGCTCCGCCACAGATATTTTCGAGCAAATGGTCATGGCTTCTTTTGTCATTTATTTGCCCACAAAAGTACAAACTTTTTTCAAAACTTAAAACCCCATCGAGCAATTTTATGATAAAATAACTAACAATTTGCATCTGCAGACAACGAAGGCCAAAGGAGGATTTTATTTTCTCAATTAAAATAGGTATTTTTGTCCGATTAAACCCAAAACAGAGCAAAAGGTGGCAAAACAAGAGAGACAGAAAGAGACACCGCTGATGCAGCAATACTTCTCGGTGAAGGCAACCCACAGTGATGCAATACTGCTATTCCGTGTGGGCGACTTCTATGAGACCTATGGCGAGGATGCCCTTGAGGCCGCCGCCATACTCGGCATTGCACTCACCCGCAAGGGCAACGGCCCCGGCAACTATATCGAAATGGCAGGTTTCCCCTATCACGCCGTGAACACCTATCTTCCCAAGTTGGTGCGTGCAGGTCGTCGTGTGGCTGTGTGTGAGCAGCTTGAGGACCCAAAGAGCGTCAAGGGACTCGTTAAGCGTGGCGTTGTGGAGCTTGTGACTCCCGGCGTGGTGATGAACGAAAATGTGCTTTCGGCCCGCGAAAACATCTTTCTGGCCGCCATCTCCTTTGGCGACAAACGCAACGGCATTGCCTTTCTGGACCTCTCCACAGGCGAGTTCTATGTTGGCGAGGGCGACAACAACTACACCGACAAACTCATTGCCAGCTTTGCTCCCAAGGAGATTGTCTATGAGCGAGGCAAAGAGGAGCAGTTTGCGCGTTCGGTGAGCGGACAAAACTACACCTATCGACTCGACCGTTGGGTGTTCAACGAGGAGGTTGCCCGCAAGAAGCTCTGCAAGCAGTTTGGCGTGCGCTCCCTGAAGGGCTACGGCATTGAGCGTATGGGTGACGGCATTACGGCCGCCGGCGCCATCCTCCACTATCTGGACTACACCGAACACAAAGATACGGCACACATCAGCTCCATTTCGCGTCTTGATGCGGATAGCTATGTGTGGGTGGATCGTTTCACAATCCGCAATCTGGAGCTTCTGGGCTCAAGCAGCAACGACGGCAAGGGCTCCTTTGTGGGCGCCATTGACCGCACCTCTACCCCTATGGGTGGCAGGCTCCTGCGCCATTGGGTTACTATGCCCATAAAGGACACCGCAAAACTCAACAACCGATTCGACATAGTGGAGGCCCTTAAGGAGGATTCGGAACTCAAAGAGGGAGTCTTGGAGTCGCTGAACGCAATCAGCGACCTTGAAAGGCTCGCCTCTCGCATTGCCGTTGGTCGCATCACACCCCGCGAGGTAAACTCCCTGAAGGACTCCATTGGTGCTATCGAGCAACTCAAGATTCTGCTTGAGGGAGGCGAGAGTGCGCCGCTCCACACCCTCGCCGAGCGACTTGTGGTGATGGACGAACAGCGCCACAAGATTGCCACCACACTCTACCCCGACCCACAAAACAATCAGATACAGAAGGGAGGCATCATTGCCGACGGCATAGATTTGGAGCTTGACGAGCTTCGAGGCATTGCCATCCACGGCAAAGACCGCATTGCCGAAATTCAGCAGAGCGAGAGTCAGCGCACGGGTATTCCCTCGTTACGCGTGAGCTACAACAATGTCTTTGGCTACTATATTGAGGTGCGCAACACCCACAAAGACAAGGTGCCTGCCGAATGGGTACGCAAGCAGACACTCGCCAATGCCGAGCGCTACATCACCGCCGAGCTGAAGGAGTATGAGGAGAAAGTTCTGGGTGCCGAGGAGCGCATACTGGCCATTGAGGCCCGCATCTGGGAGGAACTGCTACACTACCTCTCTCTCTCCCTCTCGCAGCTTCAGCAGAATGCTGCCGTTATTGCCCACCTCGACTGCCTTACCTCCTTTGCGACAATAGCCACCGAGAGAGGATATGTGCGCCCCGAAGTGGCAGACGACAAGGTTATAGATATTCGCGACGGCCGTCACCCCGTCATTGAGACGCTTATGCCTGTGGGTGAGCAGTATGTGCCCAACGATGTCTATCTCGACGATGAGGAGCAGCAGATAATGATGATTACGGGTCCCAATATGTCGGGTAAGAGCGCCCTTTTGCGCCAAACGGCCCTCATTGTGCTGATGGCCCAAATGGGCTCGTTTGTACCCGCATCGAGTGCCCATATCGGCATTGTGGATAAGATTTTCACCCGTGTAGGCGCGAGCGACAACATCTCGCAGGGCGAGAGTACCTTTATGGTGGAGATGCTCGAGAGTGCCTCCATCCTGAATAATGTCACCGACCGCAGCCTTGTGTTGCTCGATGAGATTGGCCGAGGCACGAGCACCTACGACGGCATTTCGATTGCGTGGAGTATGGTGGAATACCTACATAATCATTCGCGCGCGCGTGCGAAGACCCTCTTTGCAACCCACTACCACGAGCTCAACCAAATGGAGGAGAGCCTCAAGAGGGTTAAGAACTACAATGTGTCCGTCAAGGAGGTTAATCGCTCGGTGCTCTTCTTGAGGAAGTTGCAAAGGGGCGGTACGGACAACTCGTTTGGTATCCACGTGGCAAGGCTCGCGGGTATGCCCTCGAAGGTTGTCGAGAGGGCCGATGAGATTCTCTCGGTGCTCGTAGCATCCCACGCCGACGACTCCCTCGCAGTGGAAGAGTCGGCCAACAAGAAGGGTAAAGGTGTGAAGGCTATGCCCAAGGTGAAACCCGCCCAAACCTCGCCCCAGATGGGCATACAACTCTCGATGTTCCAACTCGACGACCCCGTGCTGGTGCAGATTAGGGACCAAATCCGCGACTTGGACATCAACTCCCTCACCCCTCTCGAGGCGCTCAACACGCTCAACGAGATTAAGAAAATCACAGGATTGTAGTACCAATCCCTCCAAAATAACAAACGGCTCGGGCAGAAGATGTCCGAGCCGTTTGCGTTTAAGATGGTAAGTTAAGTATTTAGTTGGGGAAAAGTTGGGGCGGGATTAGAATGTGAAGCCCACCGACACCTGCATCGCATTCTCCCTCTGGGTGCGGATGCTGTAGCCGATGCCGAGCGAGAAACGGCCGATATTCATACCCACCTTGGGGGTTAGACCATAGCGAGCAGCGCCCTCCGTAAGGTCGATGAACTGCGAGCCACGAACTGCCACAAAGGGCGAAATCTTGTGGTCGAGGATGTTCCAGCGACCCTCCACGAAGAGCGAGGGAACATAGTGGGGTGCTTTGCTCACATCCGCACTCTCCCACTCTGCGCCAAAGCCTGCGCCGCCACCAATGTAGAGGCCGTTGCCAAAGCCGTAGCCGTGCGACGAGGTGATGTGGAAGGTGTTAATGTCGGTGCTCGAGAGCTGTACATCGGCGGTGTAGCCTTTGCGGAAGAAGGGATTTACTCTATCCTCGGCCATTGCTGCCGAGATGATGCCCACGAGGGCCACAATCATAACCAAAACTCGTTTCATAGTCGTTTGAAAATCTTATAAATTATACATTAATGGGGTCTCTATTTGCCATTGCGAATTGAGTCGAGCCTCTCTTGAGCCTCCTCGCGGCGCTGCTCGGCAGCCTTCAGCTCCTGCTCCATACGCTCACGCTCTGCTGCAGTGCGAACTTTGGGGTTGGATTTCCTTTTCTGCTCCTGGAATTTCGCCTTATTTTCGAGTTTGATAGCCTCGTAGTTAGCCTTGTCAATCTTTCTCTGGAGGCGAGCGCTCTCCTTCATATCACGGAACGCACGGCGGAAGAAACCCTCCTTCTTCTTTTCGTCATCATCCTGCTGCTCAATCTGAGTAGTTGTCTTTTCGGTAGTCTGTGCTACTGCCTGCTCGCCACCAAGAGCCACAAGGGCTGCCATCGAAGCCACGCCCAAGGTAAAGATGTTCTTTTTCATAATCGTTGGTTTGTTGTTAAGTTATAAATAATGGTTGTCTGATTCCTTGTTATTTTTCGCCATTGGGCTCGCGGTCGCTACCATCCTCGTTCTCACCCACCTCTTCGAGGAAACGCTGGACAAAACTCTTCTCGATGCGCTTGTAGCCACCAACTACGCCATTTTCGATTGCCTTATAGCCGCCGACAACGCCGTTCTCTATCGCCTTGTAACCTTTGGTCACGGCCTCACCAATCTTACCTGTTTTGAGTTTATACTCTGCCATAATCATTACTTTTGTTTTGTGGTTATTGTTTGTTTTGACAGTGCAAAAGTATGGCAAGGAATTGGAGTAAATTAGACTTTTATTCCTTTTTAGTAGCCCGATTTGCGCCATATTAAAAAGCGATGCGACTTTTGGGAGAAAAAGTTATATTTTTGTTCTCGTAATTAAACCCCCAATAATATGAACGAACTGAAGATTGACTATGTACAATGGCGCAACCATCTGAGTGAATTCACCTCACCCAATATGCGTATCGGTACGGACATTATGCTCATCCGTGAAGGTTTTGGCGACCTGAAGGATCGCCCATTTAGGACCGATGTCACAACCTGCATTATCTACCTGCAGGGCTCCGTGCACTTTAGGCTCAATATGAAGGAATTTCGAGCCCAGGCTCCCTGCTTTGTGATTCTACCCTGCGACACGATTATCGAAACAATAGATAGCTCCGAAGATGTCATCACTCGCATTGTTGTAATGTCCAGAGAGTTTACCGACTCTCTCTTCTCCATTCAGCAGCGCACATTTCATCTATTGCAAGATGTTATTGCCAATCCCATCATCAATCTCGAGGGCGAGGAAAATGCCATTATCAACTTCTATTCAATGCTTAAAAATCTGATTTGTCGTTCCAATACCCCATACAGGCTTGAGGCTGCACGACACCTTACCCTGGCCCTATTCTACTCCTTCACAAGCCTCAAGCATACCAACAACCCAACAGCCACCAAGCGAGAGCGCAAAGACGAAATCTATGACCAATTCATTGAACTGTTGCAGCAAAACTACAAGCGCGAAAGGGAGCTCACCTTCTACGCCGAGAGAATGTACATAACGCCCAAGTACCTCTCCAAGGCAATCAAAGAGGCTACAGGACGCTCTGCCTCGGAGTGGATAGAGGAGTATGTTGTGACAGAAAGCAAGGCTCTGCTCTACTCTACCAATCAGACTATACAGCAGATTGCCACAGAGTTACACTTCGACTCCCAATCACTCTTTGGCAAGTACTTCAAGCGCGTGACGGGCATATCGCCACGCGAGTACCGCTCGAGCATTTCACAAGGAAGCAATATTTAACCTCCACCACCAAAGCATAATAAAAGCGAGCAGGAATCCACAACCGGATTCCTGCTCGCTTGATAATTATAATAGAGGTATATTTCTTTAGCGTTTTGAGCGGTACTGTTTCCTCTCGCGCTCCTTCATCATTGCCTCCTGCTGACGCTGTGCCTCCTCAAGGCGAAGCTGCCATTTGCTCTTCTGCTTCTTGCCGCTTGCGGCTTTAGCCTTGGCGAGCATCTTCTCCCTCATCTTCTCCTCATTGATACCATAGCGGAATGCGAAGTTGATGAGGATGGTGATCAACTGCGAAACGAAGTAGTAGTAGCAAAGACCGCTCGCATAGTTGTTCATCCACATAAGCATCATAATAGGCATCATATAGAGCATCATAAACTTCATACCTGCCATACCGGGAGCCGCAGCGGTCTGCTCCTGCTCCTTGTAGGTGAGCTTGGAGTAGAGGAACAAGGTTACTGCCATAATGAGGGCCATAAGGCTCACGTGGTCGCCATACCAAGGAATGTTGAAGGGAAGATTTAGCACGCTATCGTAGGTCGAAAGGTCCTTCATCCACAAGAAGCTCTCGCCACGAAGCTCAATAGCCGTGGGGAAGAAGCGGAACATTGCAATAAGCACGGGGAACTGAATAAGCATAGGCAGACAGCCACCCATAGGGCTCACACCACACTTCTTGTAGAGTTCCATTGTTGCCTGCTGGCTCTTCATCATCTCCTGCTGATCGGTCTGTGCCTTGGGATACTTGGCCTGAATGGCCGCCAACTCGGGACGAATAGCCCTCATCTTGGCCGACGAAATCATCGACTTGTAGGTCAAGGGGAAGATGAGCAGTTTGATAAAGAGGGTAAGCAGCAGAATGATGAGGCCATAGTTGCCAATAAACCTACTCAAAAGGTCGAACGCGGGAATCACAATCCAACGGTTCACCCAGCTTACAAGCCTGCCACCCAACTGTACGACTTTCTCCAGGCCGAGGTCATACTCCTTCAGGAGCGAGTACTTGTTGGGGCCATAGTAGAATTTGAAGCCGTAGGTGTCCTTATCCACGCTGAAGGGTACGCTCACGCTCGCCTTGTAGTCCTTGATGTAGCCGGTGCCGGGCTTGTAGGTATCGAAGCCCACCTCGCCATTTGCAAAGCCACCATCGGCAATCATAATCGACGAGAAGAACTGCTGCTGGAATGCAAACCACTCAAACTCGGTCTGGATGGTCTCACTGCGGCTACCACTGCCACGCTTGCCCACCTCGGCCATACCGAGTTTCTCCACCTTCCTGTCACCGGGGAAGAGATACGAGAGTGTGGTGTACATATTCTCATTCTTATAACCACGCTCGTTCTGATATGAGGTGTTGTTCAGAGCGATATCGAAAGCGGTGGTATTGCGCATCCACTCGTCCATACCCACAAACTGAACATCGAAATCGACCATATAGTCGCCCTCGCGCATTGTGTAGATGAACTCCAAAGCGTTGGCCTCATCTACGCTCAGGCGCATCCTTACCCTCTGGGCCTCGGTGCCGTTTTCGTCGGTGAAGTTCTCCACATCGGAGGCGGTGAAATAGAAGTTCTCGGTGTTTAGTCGCGACTCACCGTAACCCCTACGCATATAGAAACCAAGGTCGAACTTTGCATTCTTGGGCTCGAACATCTTCACATTCTCCCTGTTGCCCTCCTCGGAGTATTTGGTGAACTCCTTGAGGGTTACATCGGCAATCCTCGCACCCTTATTGGAGAGTGTCATCACCATTACATCATTTTCCAACGTAATGAACTGCTCCTCGCCCTTCATTGCGGCTACCAGCGACTCGCCAAAGTTGCGAGTCAGCTCGCTCTCAAAGCGCTCACTTGCAGCCTGCTGATGTGCGGCGATTGCATCGGCCCTCTCCTGCTCTCGGAGGGCCGCCTCGGTTACCTCCTCAATGTACTTCTCGGGATGCTCGGCCCTATCGATAGAGTCGGCAATAAACTGCTCCCTTTGGGCAGCATTGTAGGCCTCGATTGCCTTATCGCGCTCTTTTCCCTGATACCAGCTGTATCCGAAGAGAATTAAACCGATAAGGACGAAGCCAATGATACTCTTTTTATCCATTTCTGATTCTTAATTGTATAATTTTTAATTCTACTTGTTTCTATTCTTAATTGCCGCAGCCACAAAGCCCACAAAGAGAGGATGGGGGTGCTTAACGGTACTCTTATACTCGGGGTGGAACTGAACGCCCACAAACCAAGGATGGTCCTGAACCTCCACAGCCTCCACCAATCCGGTCTCGGGGTTCACACCCGTAGCAATCATACCAGCCTTCTCGAAGTCGGCAAGGAAGCTATTGTTGAACTCATAGCGATGGCGATGGCGCTCGAAGATAACCTCCTGACCATAGGCCTCGTAGAGGTGGGAGCCCCTCTTAATACGGCAAGGATAAGCGCCCAAACGCATCGTGCCACCCTTATCGGTGACATTCTTCTGCTCCTCCATAAGGTCAATAACGGCGTGCTCGGTGGGAGTCTCCATCTCGGACGAGTTGGCGTCCTTGAAGCCGATGACATTGCGAGCAAACTCGATTACGGCGCACTGCATACCCAAGCAGATACCCATAAAAGGAATCTTATTCTCGCGGGCGTACCTCACAGCAACAAGTTTGCCTGCAAGACCGCGGTGACCAAAGCCGGGTGCAACCAGAATACCGTCCCAGCCGCCGAGTTTCTCGGCTGCATTTTCGTCATTGACGCTCTCGGCATTGACATACTCCACCTTGACTTTCACATCATTAACTGCTCCAGCGTGAACAAATGCTTCAACTATGGACTTATATGCATCGGGCAGCTCGGTGTATTTACCCACAAGGGCGATATTTACGACATCCTTGGGATTCTTAACCCTCTCCACGAACTCCTTCCAAGAGGTCATATCCGACTCACCCTCGCAAGGCAGATGGAGTTTTTCGAGCACCACCTCGTCGAGTTTCTGATCCTGCATCTTCAAAGGCACCTCATAGATTGTGGGAACATCAATAGACTCCACAACCGCATTGGGCGACACATTGCAGAACAGGGCAACTTTGCGCCTGATGTCCTGACCGAGCTCAACCTCCGAGCGGAGTACCAGCACATCGGGCTGCAGACCATTCTCCAACAGCTGTTTTACGGAGTGCTGGGTGGGCTTGGTCTTCAACTCGCCCGAAGCCCTCATATAGGGTACTAACGTAAGATGGAGCACCATAGTATTTCCGAAGCCAAGTTCATAGCGCAGCTGGCGCACAGCCTCGATGAAGGGCAGCGACTCAATATCACCCACAGTACCACCAATCTCAGTAATCACCACATCATATCCCCCCTTCTTGCCGAGCAGCACAATGCGGCGTTTAATCTCGTCGGTGATGTGGGGAATCACCTGCACGGTCTTACCCAGGAAATCGCCCCTACGCTCCTTGTTGATGACGCTCTGGTAGATTTTACCTGTGGTTACATTGTTGGCCTGCGAGGTGGTAATGGCAGTAAAACGCTCATAGTGGCCCAAGTCGAGGTCGGTCTCGGCGCCATCCTCTGTAACATAGCACTCGCCGTGCTCATAGGGGTTGAGAGTACCAGGATCCACATTGATATAGGGGTCCAACTTCTGGATTGTTACCGAGTATCCCCTACCCTGAAGAAGGCGTGCAAGGGATGCCGAAATGATACCTTTACCAAGCGATGACGCTACACCGCCGGTCACAAATACATACTTTGTGTTTTTTGTTTCGTTGTCAAACATAGCTTTATCCAGATTAGTTGTTCTACTCCTGCTGATTATCTATAAGATTGATTTTCTCAATGGTCTCGGCCATCTCCTGCTTTGCGCGCTGAATCTTATTCTCAACATCACGAATCAGGGCCTCTGCACCCTTCGAGCGCGAGAAGAAGCCGATGTTGTTCTCAAGCGTAGCAATGTCGCTCTCGAGCTGTTTTACCTTGTTGTAGAGCCTCTCGCGCTCGTTTCGCAACTTGCCTCCCTGACCCTTCAGGCCGTTGATCTTATTGCGGAAACGCTCCACGCCACGCTCTCTGTCACCATTGCGGAGCACTGCAAAGAGTTTGTCAATGGCGGCACGATAGCGCTTCTGGAGAGCCTCTTTCTCCTTGATGGGCACATAGCCAATCTCGCTCCAGCGGCGCTGGAACTCCTTGATGGATTCAATGCTGCCACCGGTGATGTCGAAGCTTTCGATCTCCTCCAACAGAGCGGTCTTCTTGGCAAGGTTGTCGGCGTGCTCTGCGTCAACACCTGCAAAGTGTGCACCCTTGCGTGCAAAGAAGTGGTCGCAAGCGGCCCTGAACCTCTTCCATACAGCGTCGGAGTGACGGCGCGACACGGGGCCAATCTCCTTCCAGCGTTTCTGCAGAGAGATGAGCTCGTCGGAGCTCTTCTTCCACTGCTCGCTATCCTTGATAGCCTCGGCAGCCTCACAAATCTCCACCTTCAGCTGCAAGTTGTGCTCCATCTCGGTCTTAATGCCCTCGTAAAAGGCGCGCTTAAGTTCAAAGAACCTGTCGCAAGCCGAGCGGAAGCGCTCGTAAATTTTGGTATTATCCTTCTTGGGTGCAAAACCGATGGTCTTCCACACCTTCTGAATCTCAATCAGTCGCTCGGAGGCCTTATTCCACTCTTTGCGGGTGGTGAGCATCTCCGACGAGAGGGCCTCGGCCTTCTCGCAAAGCTCGGTCTTCAGAGCGAGGTTTTTCTTCTGCTCCTCCTTGATGCCCTCGAAGTACTCCTGGTGCTGACGGTTGATGCGCGAGGAGGCCTCCTTGAAGCGCTCCCAGATGCTCTCCTTATGCTCGGCAGCAACGGGACCAATCTCCCTCCACTGCTCGTGCAAATCCTGCAACTTGCGGAAGGCAGCAACCACCGACTCCTCGCCTGCAAGCGACTCAGCAGCCTCACAAAGTGCCGTCTTGGCCTCAAGGTTGCGCTGCAAATCCAGGTCGCGCAACTCCTTGTTTATCTTTACAAAATCGTAGAAATTCTCCAC